>JAUNPM010000193.1 GCA_030536675.1 Clostridia bacterium
TGCACTTTCCTTGGAGTCGCCTCCACCGGACGTTATCCGGCATCCTGCTCTGCGAAGCCCGGACTTTCCTCACGCTGTTTTCACAGCCTGCGACTATTCAATCGACTCTTTAAATTTAATCCTTTTTTGCCGTATATTACGGAATAAAGTAAGTTTTTAAATATAAAAACCTTTCATATAATATTAACACAAATAAGGAGATATTTCAATATTTATTTTTTAAATTATATTAACTCTCCTTTTTTCATAAACCTGCCGAAAGAAAATTTACCTATTTAATAATAATTGCTTTCACAAGCCAAATACTCCTTGAAATATAATAAAATATGGTTTAAACTTATATTATAAGACATAATACACCATCAAATCACATAATTATTCTTAACCTACTTTTTTATGCGATTTTTTGTCAAAAAATGTATTTATTACAATTATTACAATTTCAATACATCTATTGACAATTTTTCCCAAATTTGTTAATATAAATACATAAAAGCAATAACTGTTATAGTTATTGAATTAAATACAACCCTATTAAATTAAAAAGTAAAAAGGAGGCCGATTATTATGAAATCCACCGGTATTGTTAGGAAAATTGACTCTTTAGGCAGAATGGTACTTCCAAGTGAGTTAAGAGCAAACTTTAATATTAAAGAAGGAGATGCTGTTGAAATTTTTACAAACAACGACACTATCATATTAAAGAAATATGCTCCTGCTGATATATTTACAGGTGAAATGGAAGACCTTATAGAGTACAGAGGTAAAAAAGTTTCATTAAATACCATTAAAGAGCTTGCCAGAATAGCAGGACTTAACGTTACAGAAAATTAAATTTTGTTTTTATTGAGAGGAGGTCACATAAATGGGTTTAAGAGTTGGTCTTGGCTATGACGTGCACAAACTTTCCGAAAACCGCAAATTGATTATAGGCGGAGTAGATATACCTTACGAGAAAGGTCTGCTTGGACACTCCGATGCAGATGTTCTTGTTCACGCAATTATGGACGCTCTTTTAGGTTCATGCAAATTGGGGGACATCGGTGTCCTTTTCCCTGATACCGACCCAAAGTATAAAGATATTTCAAGTATTAAACTTTTAAAACACGTAAAAAAAGAGCTTGACAACAAAAATATTAAGATCATTAATATTGATTCCACCATTGTAGCGCAAAAGCCCAAAATGCGAAAATACATCG
Organism: Clostridia bacterium; assembly: GCA_030536675.1. Taxonomy (GTDB): domain Bacteria; phylum Bacillota; class Clostridia; order Lachnospirales; family CAG-274; genus Gallispira. The sequence goes on from JAUNPM010000193.1 coordinate 1,200, forward strand.
ATCAAATGGAAAAAAACATTGCAGCTGCACTTGAAATGAATGTTGATGATATTAACGTCAAAGCTACAACCGAAGAAGAGCTTGGCTTTACAGGCAGAGAGGAAGGTATTTCTTCCAAAGCCGTTTGTCTGGTTGAAACATTTTAATATGCCTAAAATTTTTTATCGAACCTTTTAGGCACTTAATATTTCGGTTGACAAACACATATTTTTTTGATAGAATACTTTTCAAACGTAACTGTTACATATATTTTTTATTTATGAAAGGATGATTTTTTTTGGACTCGGTTTCGTCCCAACTATTACTGCAGGTGTTTCTTATTTTACTTAATGCTGTGTTTGCCTCGGCGGAAATTGCAGTCATATCCTTCAATGATATGAAACTGCAAAAAATTGCAGACGAAGGCAATAAAAAAGCTAAAAAATTAGTAAAGCTTACAGTTGACCCTTCAAACTTTTTAGGAACAATTCAGGTAGGTATAACCTTGGCAGGATTTTTAGCCAGTGCCTTTGCTGCCGATAACTTTGCAGGTTCAATATCAAATTTATTTAAAGGTATGAATCTCCCTGTTCCCGATTCTGTGATCAATACATTTTCGGTTATTATCATAACCGTTATATTGTCTTTCTTTACATTGATTTTCGGTGAACTTGTGCCAAAAAGGATTGCAATGAAAAAAGCTGAATCTCTTTCACTTGCCCTTGCAAACTTTTTGTATTTTATATCTAAAATATGCAAGCCTGTTGTTTGGTTCTTGACTCAAACAACAAATTTGGTTTTACGTATTTTCGGAATTAATCCAAATGACGAGGAAGAAGAGGTTACAGCTGAAGAAATACGAATGATGGTAGATATAGGTACTGAAAAGGGAACTATTGACCAGACCGAAAAAACCATAATTCATAATATTTTTGAATTTGATGAAACAACAATAGATGAAATAATGGTTCATCGTACAAACGTAGATTTTCTTTGGATCAAAGATGACATAGAAACGTGGAAGCAGACAATTATGTCAGGCAATCACGCAAAATATCCCGTCTGCGGAGAAACTATAGATGAGGTTATAGGTATTGTTAAATCAGCGGATATTTACAAAGCAATTCTTGAAAATAACAATTTTTCAAAAGAAAGCCTTATAAAACCCGCATATTTCGTACCTGAAATTATTAAAGCCGATGATTTGTTTGCCAGAATGAAGTCAACTAAAAACCATTTTTCGGTTGTTCTTGACGAATACGGCGGCTTCAGCGGTATTGTTACAATGTCCGATCTTCTTGAAGAAATAGTTGGTGATCTTGCCAGCGATGATGATAACTTTGAAGAAGACGAACTTATTAAAATAGGCGATAACAAGTGGAAAATACAAGGCAGCTGTGACCTTGATACTATCAATGAAACACTGCACGTATCTCTTCCCTCAGAAGAATATAATACAATTGCAGGAATGATTTTAGGCGAGCTTGGATATATCCCAGAAGATAATTCCACACCGGAGCTTGAATCCTACAATTTAAAAATTAAAGTCATTAAAATATCAGACCATAGAATAGAAACCGTTATAGCTTCTGTTATTGATACCGAAGTTAATGCTGATATTGAAGAAGATTAATATTGTCATTATAAAAGCCCCTCGTATTCCGAGGGGTTAATTTTTATCTCTCTGAATTTCATCAATACACCTGCAAATTTCCCCCACCTTATAAAAAGTCAACTTTATTTCTATTGATTTTAACACATCACTTCCTTCACACACGAAAAAGCGGCGCAGCCCCAAATCGATCCGCACCGCCCAAGCTGTCTTTTGCCTGACGTAATGCTCGGCAAAAGCCTTTGTTTTCAAAATATTTTAATTAACACCTATTACCTTTCAACAGACTCAGCCTCACACAACGGCTTCATACTCTGCGCATTATCCCAAAGCATTACCGTTATCTTACCTGCTCCGTCACCATTAAATTTTTCTGTTGGTGAACAGCTGTTTTCACCTTCATTAATATTCACATTTTCCATAACGTCAAAGCTCAACAGCTTACCGTTAGCATCATATGCCGCAAAAACAACCGTTACATTTCCACCCTCCAAACTGAAAATTGTTGCAGACGGTGTATCTCCGTTTACATTGTATATTTCACAATCAACAGTGCTTATATCAATTCTGCTGTCCTGTTCGGGCACAATAATTGAATACACACCGTTTTCGGCTGATATGCTCTCATTATTAAACATAACATTTGTATAATATTCCTTGTCATCAAATGTAAAAGTAGCTCCGCCTTTAACATAATATGTGTTTGTAACAACACCGTTTTTATACTCAATTATTCCGTAAACAGCCTTGTTTGATTCATCTGCCCCTATTGGATATTCACTTGAAGCAGACCAAATACCGCTGTTTTCCGCCGTACTGTTTTGAGTATTCAGCAAATATGCTATTTGATTAATATCCTTAACATTGTTTCT
>JAUNPM010000194.1 GCA_030536675.1 Clostridia bacterium
AATCAATTATATGGCTCACGCCTTTGAGTCCGCACGGTACAAAAAAGAGGATTTCGGTGGTGACAGACCTTATGCGGTTTACTTTTCAAAAAGGGTAAATGAATGTTTGCCTCACGAAGGCTCTCTTTCTGCCTATTCAAATTTAACGGATACCCTTGACTATGAGTGTGAGCTTGCCGTCATAATAGGCAAAGACTGCAGAAACGTACCTGCCGAAAATGCTTTTAAATATATTTTCGGTTATACAATACTTAATGACATAAGCGCAAGAAATTTACAGACACGTCACAAGCAATGGTATTTAGGCAAAAGCCTTGACGGCTTTGCACCCTTGGGACCCTGTATAGTTACGGAAGATGAATTTGAAAGACCTCCCGTTCTCAATATCAAAACCTACGTAAACGGTCAGCTAAGGCAAAACAGCTCTACGGAGCTTCTTATATTTGATATTCCTCACATAATTGAAGAATTAAGCTCAGCTATGACATTAAGATCAGGCACAATAATTTCAACAGGCACTCCCGCAGGTGTAGGTATGGGCTTTCAGCCTCCCAAATTTCTTAAAAAGGGCGATGTTGTGGAATGTTGTATAGAAAATATAGGCACACTTACAACCTATATTGATTGAAACCTTCCATACAAAAACTGCCGCAAATACAATTTGATCCGTATTTGCGGCAGCCTTCTATATTTCCTTTATCAATTTTTTAAGTTTTTTAATATCCTCATATTGTATTTTATCTGCAAAAATACATCTCTCACCTTCTTTTATAATTTCTCTTGCCTTTTCTTTTCCGCACTTAAGGCTTATTTTTTCTTCAAGCTCTTTGTATACCGTGCCATTATATTTAAATTTCTTTTTAAGCTTTTCCATTATTATGAAAGCCTTTTTATTGTTGTCGACAATTAAATATTCATAATAATTGCGTCCCTTAATTGCCAAAAATATTATAAGCAATAAGCCAATTACCAATACAACACACACAGTCACAGCCTTTAATAAAGCAGTTCCTCCCGTTTTTACAATGTTTGCAGGTTCAAATTTTTCTTTATCCACCGTACTGAAATAGCTTTCAATGCTTGTATCAGGAGTGTACGTATTTTCCTCACCGCCGTACTTTTCTTCAAGCTCTTCCATACTCGGCACAGGTATAATGTCAACAATCTGCCAGCCTCCCTTGCTGTCATATATTTCCACCCAGCTTTGCATATTTGCCTGTTTTACTTTAGTGGTTGTTTTTCCGTTTTTTATTCTACTCCCTAAAGTCTGTTCCCCTTCAACCACATATCCGGAAACATACCTTGCAGGTATTCCCAAATTTCTGTATATAAGGGTAATTGCCGATGCATATTGTGTAAAATTTCCCTCCTTGGACTCCGTAAGAAAATAATTTACAAAATCCTTTCCGTAAGGCGTGCCGCCTGTTTCAGAGGAATAATTAAAATTATTTTCAAAGTAATTTTTCAATTTGTCTTGAAGGTCACTGTCGTCCCTGCTGAAATTCTGCTCTCTGCATATTTCATCTATAACAGCCTTGTTTTCTTCATCTATTTGAAGATATTTTTCATTTACCGAATTATTGTATTCTTCATTTTCTATTTCAACATATTCGTATTCATAAGCAGTAACCTTCATTTTTTTATTTTCATCATAAGCATTTCCCGTCGTATCAGAATATACGGGGGAATATAATATTTCCTTACTGCTTTTTATTTCATACTCCCTTGAAGCTGCCCCCGAATTTTTAAGAGCCTCTGTCATAACACTGTCATTATCCTTCGATTCACTCCAGCTGTTATATCTGTAATTGTAGCTTTCACCCGTAAAAGCCTTAAAATATATTTTACCCTCTCTTACAGGCTCACTTTCAAAGCTGAAAACATCTGTCTTTACATTTGGCTTCACATAAGCCACGTACCCAAGCTGACCCATACTTACATTTTCGGGCATATAAAAATTCTTGTACTCTGCATATTTCATAAAAGCAATATCTCTTGCCGTCACTTTTATGTTTTCGCTGTATTTATCCGTAAAGGCACTGTCAAATCTTTCACTTGTGTAAATTCCCTTTATTCCGTATGACAAAGAGCTTATAACAACAGCGATTATACATAGCTGTATAAAATACCCTCCGCTTATCCTTAGCTTGTACTTTTTATTTCTTTTTAAAAACAAGCCTAAAATATCAAGCCTTATTATTCCCTTTTCTCCCGTACCTGTTACTATTACGATTCCTAAGCATATTAATATGACCGCAAAGTACATATTATTTACACTACATTCAAAAAAACTTATTACGGAAAAAAGTATACAGCAGCCTATAGCATACATTGTTTTTGAACAAAATCTTACGATTATCAAAACCATAGCGCAGGTTATTACAGCCCCCATAATTCCCGTTACAGAATTTACGGCAGTATATGTATCCGAAAGTACATTGTCAAATCCGTCTGCGGCAGGCAGCTCAAGGGCATTTGCCACAACACTGTAGCACTGATTTGCCATTATTTTAAGTCCGCCCTTGATAATATCCTTGTTGCTTAAAAAATAATTATAAATTTTATAAGCAATGAAAATATACCCTCCCGCCATAGTTACAATATTTATCTGAAGCAAGGACAATATCAGTGAAAGAGCGAAAATTATTTTATTTATATAATTGTAATCACATTCAATGTTAAATCCACGGAATATAATATTGCACACAGCCCAAGAGCTTAACACGCATACAGCAACTCTCACAACAAACATTAAAATACTTCCGACAATATTGTTTTCAGGCTTGTACAATTTAATTCCCGTATTTTCTCTGTTTAAAATTTTAACTCCACTCATTTACAGCAGCTCCATTTTACCACTTATATACAAAACCTTATTTTCTCCGTAAAGCCTTTTATATTCATTTAAACCTCTGTTTTTCTCACCGCAGGGTGAAGACATAAATATTCTGTATACCGCATTTTTTAAAGCCCCTTCATCATTTATATAGGCACTTTCAAATTCTTCACAGCCTTGAGGAAACCACAAAAGATTATACCCCTCCTCAGGTATCTTAATATCGTATAAAATATCCAAGCCCCTGTCTATATTTTCAGCATACATATCCAAAAGAACAACCGCTTCCTCTGCACTTGTTCTTTCAAATTCCTTAACATACAGCTTTTCGGTTCTTGAAAACAGCTTCCAATTTATATTGTTTTTTCTTTCTCCCCTATATTCACCGTACCCGCTTACATCTCCGCTTACGCTTGCGTAAACATTAGCAGCAGGCAGCTGGTCGCTGTCTGTTTCTCCCGTTGCCGTTAGTATTGTTTCTCCTCTTTGGGGCATAACCGTAACAGCATAATTATTTTTAATATCCGTCTTTTTTACAAAAATACCGAGCATATCGCTGTATTCTTCAATTTCTCCGCAAATATCGATTATTCCCGCCTTATCACTTTCAAACGACATTTTAATATTTCTGCTTATAAATAAAGGAAGAGAAGCATAAACCTCTGTTTTTTCCTCCTTATAAAATTTATTTTTAAAACTTATATTTACCTTTGCCCTAAACACGGGAAATAGCTTTTTATTGCGTATTTTTACGGATAAATTTACTTTTTCCTTTTTAAC
>JAUNPM010000195.1 GCA_030536675.1 Clostridia bacterium
AAATAAATCAGAATATTTAAACATAAGCGCAGATGAATATTTAATGAAACTGCTTAGAGAAAAGGAGCTTAAAATAAGCCTTATTTCAATAAGCTCTTGCCTTGGGGATTATGTGTATAAGGTATTTAGCGGAAACAGAAAGCCCAACAGAGATGTATATATAGCAATAGGTATAGCTATGAAACTTAACTACAATGAAATGCAGCTTTTGTTAAGGCTCGCAAAATATCTTATGCTTGACCCAAGAGATAGGCGTGATTCCATTTTTCTTTATGCTATTTCTAAAAATCTTACGGTTATGGAAACCAATGACATTTTGTTTGACTTTGACGAGGCGATATTAGGAAAAGTATCAAAAATTCAATAAAAGGATGTGTATATTATATGAAGAAATTATATGTTATTTTTTTAGGATTTATATTAACAGCACTTTTTGTAACAAATGTATGTGCTGCCGATGAATCAACTATGATCGTTGTCAATAACACATGCATAAATGAAACAGGAAAGATATTTAATGATAAATTTTTAGTACCTGCCCGATGTGTATTTGAAGCTATGGGAGCAGAGGTCAAATGGAATACTAATGACAAATCCCTCGTTGTAAACAAAGACAATATTTATGTTACCGTAAAATTAGGCAGCAGCAAAATGACAGTAAACGGACTTGAAAGGTCTATGGAGCATACACCCGTTTTATTTGATAACTCCTTAATGCTGCCCGCAAATAATATAGGCGAACCCTTTGGCTATAAAGTTGCTTATGATGAAAAAAACAACATTATGTTTCTGTATCCTGAAAATTATACTTATATATGTACTATTATGCCATCCGATAATTTTCCCAAAGTCATAAAGGATATTGACAATGTCAATGATGAATATGAAAAAATATTTCAAAAGGCAGCTGACAAAATTATCTTTCGTGAGATAATAGGACTGCTTCTTGACTATCCGTCAAATCCTTTTCCTCTAACCACAACTATGTATAATACAGATTGTTTCAAGGATCGCTATTATATCAGGGATTTGGATAATGATAATATTCCTGAACTTATAATCAGGTATGTAAGTGATGACGGCGAATTTGATGATTATGTTGTTTACACCTGCAAAAACAATACTATTTATTATTGCGGAAATATAAGGAACGTCCTTGATTGCGGTCCAAGTGATGAAATATATTTTTATAATGATTACCCCGGTGTATTCGTATATGAATATAGAGAATCAGCATATATGCAGGTTGTTTTAAACAATACAGTTATTAATCGTGGCAATAAATATATTCCTGAATCCAATTAAAAAATTAATCAGAGCCGCATAGTCAAACTATGCGGCTCCCATAAATAAATTTATAAGCATACATAACACAATGCCTGTCACCGTAGGCAGAACAAAAGCCAAAGCAGTCCATTTCAAACTTTTGGTTTCTTTTTTTATTGTCATTAAGGTTGTTGCACAAGGGAAATGATTTAAAGAAAATATCATTGTACACAAAGCAGTAACATATGTCCAGCCGTTATCCTTCAAAAGCATACCCAATTGAGAAATATTATCAAATTCAATAAGTCCGCTGTTTCCCGTATAACACATCAGCACAACAGGAAGCACAATTTCATTTGCAGGCAGACCCAGTATAAAGCCTGTCAAAATATATCCGTCAAGCCCCATAAGCTGTGCAAACGGATCAAGAAAATTTGCGGCATATGTTATAATGCTTATATTATTTACGGTTATATTTTGCATAAGCCAAATCACGGCTCCCGCAGGAGCAGACACAACAACAGCTCTTCCCAAAACATAAAGTATTCTTTCCCTTACAGACCTTCTTATTATGCTGCCTATATGAGGTCGTCTGTATGGCGGAAGCTCCAGTATAAAAGACGACTGCTGACCTTTTAATATTGTTTTGCTCAATAAATATGATACCAGCAAAGTAACAACCACACCGCTTATTATTGCAGCTGTCACAGTAAGTGCTATTTTAAGACTTCCAAATGCCCCTGCTCCAATAAACACTGACGCAAGCATTATAAGTCCCGCAAATCTTCCGTTGCAGGGAACAAAATTATTTGTAAGAATTGCAATAAGTCTTTCTTTTTTTGATTCAATTATCCTTGTTGACACAACGCCTGCCGCATTACAGCCAAAGCCCATACACATTGTAAGAACCATTTTACTATGAGCATTTACTTTTTTGAATATCTTATCTGCATTGAAAGCTATCCTTGGCAAATATCCCAGATCCTCCAAAACAGTAAAAAGCGGGAAAAAAATTGCCATAGGCGGAAGCATAACAGCCACCACCCAGCTTAAGGTCCTGTAAACTCCCTCTATAAGAAGCCCCTTAACAAAAATACCGCTGTCCTTAAAAATATAAAGCAAATAACCCTCAATATGAGTAAAAACAGAACTTAAAAAAGCAGATGGATAATTAGTCCCTATTATCGTAAGCCAAAGTATACCGCAAAGCATAATAAGCATAATTGGTATGCCCAAGGGTCCCGTAACGATTCGGTCAATTTTCCTGTCTATATTGTTAAAAATACTACAATTGTTTTCAACACAATTTTCATATATATATTCTACACTGCATTGACATTTCTGACAGGTGGTGTTGTGAAAATAAATTTCTTCCCTTAACTCATCAAGTCCTTCTCCCTGCCTTGCGGAAGCCGCAACTACGGGAACATTTAAAATTTCACTCAGCTTTTTAACATTTACTTTAATTCCCTTTTTTTCGGCTTCGTCCATTAAATTTACACATACTATAACATTGCAGCACAAATGTGATAATTCAAGAGCCAATATAAGATTTCTTTCAAGACAAGTTGCGTCAAGAACTATAACCACTATATCCGCAACACCCGATTTAATACATTCCATAGCGCATCTTTCATCTTCTGAAACAGGATTTGTAGAGTAAATTCCCGGTAGATCTATAATTTCATACACCGTACCCTTGTATTCCATAGTGCCCGCCGCATTGCCAACAGTTTTCCCCGACCAGTTTCCCGTATGCTGATGACTTCCCGTAAGGGCATTGAATATTGTGCTTTTCCCTGTATTTGGATTTCCTACAAGTACAACCGTCTTGTCATACATAACAGTCCTCCGTCACAAGTATATTTCTGCTTTCTTCTTTCCTCAAAGCAATTACCGCACCCTTTATATAGTAAGCATAAGCACTTTCTCCAATATTTTTATGAAGAACGGCAACCCTTGTATTTTCCGTAAAACCTAACTCTGTTAATCTGTTTTTGCATACACAGGGCAAAATTTCAAAAATCCTCCCCGTACCTCCAACAGGCAAATCACACAAGGCGACATTTTCACCCATTATAATACACCTCACAGAATTATATACTCTATAATATAAAATAGGGCGCAATTTTGTTACATATATAATTTTGAAATCCAAATCTTAATATAAAATTTAATGATAACAAAATTTATTATAATTAAAGTATAGCATTGTCTGTAATTATATGTTATTATATTTTTATAATGATGTTAAACCCTACTTAGTGAGAAGATATTATAGCACAGCCCTTTCACGGAGCAATGCACTGTTTACAATATTATTTTTTATCCAAAGTACTAAG
>JAUNPM010000196.1 GCA_030536675.1 Clostridia bacterium
TGTGCCAAATACAATTTCCTTCATTCTTGACTGCAAAATTGCGCCTGCACACATAGGGCAGGGCTCTACCGTTACAAAAAGTGTACAATCCTCAAGCCGCCAATCTACAATATATTTACACGCTTCATTTATAGCCTTTATTTCTGCGTGAGCAAGTACATTAGAATCAGAGATACGTGAATTTGAACCTCTGCCTATTACATTATCCTTATACACAATTACACAGCCTATAGGCACTTCATTGTTTTCAAAGGCTTTATAAGCCTCAGAAATAGCAAGATCCATATATTTTTCATAATCCATAATTATTCCTCACTGTATGTTTTCATATACTGTTCACATTCATACCACTCAGCCACAAAGGAAGTACCCTTAGCAGCAAATACGGAACTTGAGGGATTATCTTTATCGGCGCCTTTATTATAACCAATATCTTTTATAACTCTTTCCTGTATATTTTCATCACAGTACTCATAACCGTCTAAAAACATATTAATATTTCCCGTACCTTTTGTAAGGGAGAGAATTTCCCCGCTGTAATCCATAAATTCCTCAACAGGTCCTCTGCCTTTTATAAATACAACATTACCTTTTTGTACAGGCGGTTCAAATCTGCCTCTTTTCTTTTGTATATCAGACATAATCCTGCCTATATAATCAGAGGACGTATATATTTCAAAACTGTAATAGGGTTCAAGAAGTATATTATCCGCTTTTTCAAGTCCCTGTCTTACAGCTCTGTAAGTTGCTTCTCTAAAATCCCCCGGTTCCGTATGCTTCAAATGATCTTTTCCGTCTATAAGCACTATATTAATATCCGTAATGGGACTCCCTGTCAATATGCCCCTGTGTGTTTTTTCAAAAATATGTTTTTCTATAAGTTTGTGCCAATGGAGGGGGAGCCTTTCCTTATCACAGCGTGATTCATAAGTTATGCCTTTTCCTCTTTCATTAGGCTCAAGTCTGAATTTAACTTCCGCATAATGCCGCATAGGTTCATAATGACCATAACCTATAACAGGCTTTAAAATTGTTTCTCTGTACTGCACCTTTGGGTTTTTAAATCCTATTTCAATATTAAATCTGTTCTTTATTTCCTGTTCAAGAACCTCAAGCTGTATTTTACCCATAACATAAATTACAATTTCTTCCGTTTCAGAATTAAAGTGCATTGAAAGCGACGGTTCTTCACTTTCAACAATTTTAAAATACTTCATAACAGTATTTATATCAGTACCGTCTTTTATTATTACGCCTGCTTCAAGGGCAGATTTTAAAATACTTTTTTTATTAACAATATTATTATTGTTTTTTTCTATTATATCTCCGCAGACAGGTGTTTTTAAGCCTGTCACAGCAAAAATGTCTCCCTCATATGCAATTTTTCTGTTTTCAAACTTCTCACCGTTATAAAATCTTATTTCATTTATTTTTTCCTTTTCATTAAAACAAAGCTCATCTTTAACCCTTAAACAGCCTTCCAAGCATTTAATAAAAGTGAGCCTTGTGTCCCTGTTTCTGACCTTATAAACAATACCCTTAAAATCGGTATTTTCATTAAAATAAGTAAATGTAAGTCTGTGAAAAATATCAAAAAACTTTTTTATGCTTTCACTTTTTAAAGCTGTACCGTAACAAACAGGATATATTACTTTTTTGCTTATTAAGTTACTCATACTTTTTTCAATATCTTCAATTTCAAAATTACCCGATATAAATTTATCCAAAAAATCTATATCATTTTCCGCAGCCGTTTCTCCCAAATCATCTATACTTTCTATAAGTACAATATTTTCCGTAAGTTTTATTTTAATATCATCTAATATTCTTTCAATATTAAATGCAGGCATATCAGCTTTATTAATAAATATAAAAAAAGGTATATTGTAACTTTCAAGAAGTCTGAAAAGAGTACTTGTATGACTTTGCACTCCTTCTCCTCCGTTTATAACAAGTATACCATAATCAAGAGCCATAAGTGAACGCTCGACCTCGGGAGAAAAATCAATATGCCCGGGAGTATCTATTAAATAATAAGTATCTCCCTTATACTCAAACTCTGCCTGATCCGCAAATATTGTTATTCCTCTTTCTTTTTCTATTTCATTTGTATCAAGGTTTGAGGTTCCGTTATTTACATTACCGGGATTTTTTACCTTTCCCGTTATATACAAAAGCTGTTCGGATAAAGTGGTTTTTCCCGCATCAACGTGTGCAAGTATTCCTATTGTTTTTTTCATATATCAACACCAATTAATTATTATACTTCCTTAAAATATTTGTAAACAGCATAAATTTTTTTATAATTTTCAAAAACAGTATCAACAAGCTTGGAAGAATAAAAATCCATATTATCATAATCCTCATATCTTACATATGAGATCCATTTTTTCTGCGCCCATTTATTAAGATAGGAATCTATATCCTTATTAAATATTCTTTTATAATCTTCACCTTCAAGCGTGAAAATTTTTTGTCTGTCCGCAAGTTTAAGTATTCTTTCACAGCCTGCCGTATCCGCATATATTTTGTTCCTGAATTTTTCCATAACCTGAGGATTATCCCCGTAAAAAAATCCATATCTCCACCAATCCGCAGACATTTCAAAGAAAAACCCGGGAGCATCGTGTGGAACACTTCCTTTAGTCATCTCATTTTTTAAGAAAAACCACTTACAAACTTTATAAGGAGATTTGTCCTTTGAAAAACGTACATCTCTGTTTGCCCTTGAAACCTTAGGTTTTTCCGTAAAAGCAGGGTCAAATTCTCTTATTCTGTCACAAAGTTCATTTGCAAAATCAACTGTTAAATTGTGTACATTTTCCAAATACATATCTTTATGTTGGGTAAACCATTCTTTGTTATTGTTAAATCTTATACCTACTAAATATTCATTTGTATATTCATTAAAACCATTAAAACTCATAAACACACCTTTAATGATAAGGGTGCTGCAAAATATACAGCACCCTACAATAATTTTAAATTATTATTAATTATCAACTGCTTCAAGCTGACTTACTAAAATTTGCTTGCCTTCTGAATTAACTCCGATACCGTCTTCATTGCACCAATAATTTATTGAACTTATCAATGGAGTTTCACTTGCATTTTTATATTCGGTATCTTCATTAAGCGTTCCCACAATATCGGGTTCTCCGCCGTTTACTGATACTACTCCCTGAACATCATAATTATATTCGTCAGGCTTATCACTGTAAAGTCTTATGTTACAGCCCTCATTATTGTAAGCTGTTACATTTACAAGCTTAAGGGCAGGGTTTGAATTGGTAGTAATACCATTATTTCCATTACCCCATGCTGTACAGTTAATGAGTGTATGCTGTACGCTTACATTTTCACCGCCGCACTTGAATCCGTTGTTGCCTCCCGCATTATATGGAGTTTCGGTGCCGTCCTCATTTAATCTCCAGCCGTTTCTGTAAGACTCACAGTCTTCAAGAGTTATTGCACCTATGGCGCCTGTATTGACCTTAGTATATAAATCCCAGCCATCGTCTACATTGTGGTGAGATTTACAGCCTCTGAATACATTTCCCTCACCTACGGTAAGTTTTGCACCAAAACCGTCTGCATTTAT
>JAUNPM010000197.1 GCA_030536675.1 Clostridia bacterium
TATGCTTCGGGATTGCAAACCTGCGGATTAAAGTCTGCGACGCTTTTTGAATTACAGTGTTGCAAAGAAATTCAAATTTTCTTGAAAAATTTAGTTTATTGACAGTCTGAGCAGTCCCATTAGCATAATGAGCCTGCTGTATTTTTATAAAATAATATTCAAATTATTTTTTGCCGTAAAAAATCCTTGCCGCAAAAATATTGAAAATAATGCTTATGAACATCGTAATAACAATTATCCATATTAAAGTGTCCATAGTGTCCATAAGAGCTGACCAATCTCTTTTTACCACTCTGTAATTGATTTCCAAAAATTGCAGCAAAAGAGCACCGCAACAAAAAAGCATACTGGAAATATGATAAGCGGACGGGCTTTTAATATAAATTTTTTCTGTTCTCCACATTAAAACGACAGGTATTGCCCACGAAATGATCATAAATACAATACTGCCTATATTAAAATACATTGACATAATTTCCTCCCAAGACCTTACGCAAACAAAGTAAGCTGGTCTGTTTCTCTCATATTGTCCAAAACTCCCGCATCCCTTAGCATTTGTATATTACTCTGTCCAAGCCCCGTTCTGTTTTGAAGCTCTTCAATTGTTTCAAACCTTCCCTCTTCCCTTGCTTTTACAAGGGCTTCTGCGGCTGTCACTCCAAAGCCTGATATGGTACAGAAAGGAGGAAGTATGAGCTTTTCGCCCTCTTCGTTTTCTATGACCTTAAATTTTGTAGTGCCTGAATTGTACAGGTCAATAGGCGCAAATTTAAGTCCTCTTGCATAAAGCTCAATAACCAGCTTAAGCATATCGGCAGTTGACTTATCCTTTGCGCTTGCCGCTTTTCCCATATCCATAATACTTTTGTAGGTCGCCCTTGCTTTTTCCTCGCCGAAACACATTATGCTGTAATCAAAATCGTCATACTTAACTGAAAATGTAGCCGCATAAAAAGCGTGAGGATAATTTATTTTAAAATAACCTATTCTGAATGTATTGGTACAGTATGCCACAGCGTGTCCCTTAGGGAACATATATTTTATCTTTTTGCAGCTTCCTATGTACCAATCGGGGACATCGTGCTCCCTCATAAGAGCCTCTTCCTCGCTTGTAAGTCCCTTGCCCTTTCTTACGTGCTCCATTATTGAAAAGGCGTCCTTATCAGGCACATTGTGCAGCTGTAAATATACCATAATATCATCTCTTGTAGGTATAACCTCATTTAGTGTACAGGTGCCGTTTGCAATAAGCTCCTGAGCATTTCCGTTCCATACGTCTGTTCCGTGGGAAAGCCCCGAAATTTTAACCAGACCCGAAAAAGACTGGGGCTGAGTTTCAACAAGCATACCTATAACAAAAGGCGTGCCAAATTCGGGAAGTCCCAAGGAACCTGTGGGACAGCCGTTTATATCCTCGGGCTTTAGTCCCAGTGCTTTTGGACTTGTAAAAAGTGACATTGTTTCCTTATCGTTCATAGGAACCTTCAAAGGATCAAAGCCTGTAATATCGTGAAACATTCTAAGTATTGTAGGCACATCGTGTCCAAGCATATCCAGCTTTAAAAGACAGCTGTCTATTGAGTGATAATCAAAATGTGTAGTCTTTACTCCCGATTCCGCCTTGTTTGCAGGGTGCTGAACAGGGCAAAATTCGGATATCTCCGTGTAATCGGGCACAACAACAAGACCGCCGGGGTGCTGCCCCGTAGACCTTTTAACACCTACACAGCCGCTTACAAGTCGTCTTTTTTCGGCTCCCGACATTATTATTCCTTTTTTCTCACAGTATTTGAGAACATAGCCAAACACTGTTTTGTCCTGAAGAGTTGCTATTGTTCCCGCTTTAAAAACGTGACCCTCGCCAAAAAGCTCTTCGCAGTATTTATGAGCTCTTGTTTGATCCTCACCCGAAAAGTTTAAGTCAATATCAGGCTCCTTGTCCCCGTTAAAGCCAAGAAAGGTTTCAAAGGGTATAGCCTGTCCGTCCTTATTCATTTCGGCACCGCAGTGAGGGCACTTTTTATCGGGAAGGTCAAAGCCCGAATTACCTGCCGCCTTTTTAACCTCCTCGGATGTGAAATCAGAATATTTGCAGTTTGGGCATACATAATGGGGATCAAGTGGATTTACCTCCGTAATACCTGCCATTGTAGCAGCAAAAGAGCTTCCCACAGAGCCTCTTGAGCCTACAATATAGCCGTGGGCATTTGAATCCCAAACCAGTTTTTGGGCAATTATGTAAAGCACTGCATAACCGTTTCCTATAATTGAATCAAGCTCTCTGTTAAGTCTGTCCTCAATTATTTTGGGCAGCTCTTCACCATATATTGACTTTGCCTTTTCAGTGGTTATTCTTCTCAGCTCCTCATCGGAGCCTTCAATTACGGGAGGACACTTTCTGTTAGGTACGGCATAAATGCCGTCATCTATCATATCCGCAACAAGATTTGTATTTGTAACAACAATTTCGTATGCCTTTTCGGGACTTAAATATTTAAATTCATCAAGCATTTCATTTGTTGTTCTGAAATAAAGAGGAGCCTGATCTTCAACCTCTTCCAGCTTAAAGCCCTCTCCGATTTGAACTATTCTTCTAAAGTCCGCACATTCCGGGTCTATGAAATGCACGTCCCCCGTAGCAACAACAGGCTTATTGTATTTTTCGCCAAGCTCAATTATTTTTTTGTTGATATTTATAAGATCGTCCCAATCCTTAACAGTCTTACTGTTTTTCTTTGTGTTTCCGATCATATATTGATTGTTTCCCAAGGGCTGAACCTCAAGATAATCGTAAAAATCCACAATTTCCTTTAAGTCCTCTTCATCGGCGTTATTGTAGACCGCCTCGTAAAGATCCCCTGCTTCACAGGCAGAGCCTAAAATAAGATCCTTTCTGTATTTCATTATTTCGGATTTTGGGAAATGAGGTCTTCCTCCCCTTGTGCCGAAATACTTAATGTGAGCGTCTGAAACAAGCTCATAAAGTGCCTTTACACCTGCCTGATTTTTTGCGAAAATAATAATGTGATATCTTTTTCTTATTTTTGATTTGTCAATATTTTCGGCGCCCAGTTCATTTAATCTGTCAATATTTGTTTCTCCCATTTCCTTCAGCATATGTGAGAATTTTATAAAACATTCCGCAGTAGCCTCCGCATCATCAACGGCTCTGTGGTGATTTTCAAGGGAAACCTCCAAAGCGTCACATATTGTATCAAGCTTGTAATTTGTGAGATTTGGCATAAGAGTTTTTCCAAGCTCTACAGTGTCAACTATTGTGTTGTCAAGTAAAATGCCGTTTTCTTTTGCAAATCTCTTTACAAATGCCGTATCAAAGCCTGCATTATGGGCAACTATAACGCTGTCGCCTATGAAATCAATAAATTCGGGCAGTATAACCCCTTCTTCGGGATAATTTTCAACCATATCGTCATATATACCCGTCAGCTTTGAAATTTTTTCAGATATATGCTCCCTTGGATTTACAAATGTGGAATATCTGTCCGTTATTTTGCCATTTTGTATTTTAACGGCGCCTATTTCAATTATTTTATCCGTATTTGTGTTAAGTCCCGTTGTTTCAAGGT
>JAUNPM010000198.1 GCA_030536675.1 Clostridia bacterium
TTTTTATTGCCACATATTTTCATCTTCCTTTAAACCGCCCCTATCATTTTATATACAGGTTCTTTTTTAAATATTATGCAAAGTATGTTGACATAAATATAATTAAGAATTATAATTATTATATAACTACTACACAATAACGGAGGAAAAATTTTATGGAAAATTGTTTATACTGCAAAAACAAAGCTAAACTTGATTCACTTATGATCTACATTGCCGATTTAAAAGTATGTAAGCTCTACCTTTTTAAAGAACAGACCTATTACGGCAGATGCGTAATTGCTTACAAAGACCACAACGTGGATTTCACCGAATTAAGCCCCGAGGATTCAGCTGCATTTATAAGTGATATGCAGACAGTAGGCAAGGCAATTATGAAAAGCGTAAATCCCGCAAAAGTAAATTACGGTATGTTCAGCGATACCTTACCTCACCTTCACGTACACATTGTTCCAAAGCAAAAAGACGGTTACGGATTTGGCGGTACATTTGAAATGAACGTAAATCCGCCTAAATATTTGACTGATGCCGAATATGATGAGATAATAAACAAAATAAAGAGCAATCTTTAATACCCTTTGGCATTGGGACAATCTGTCCCAATGCCTTATTTTTTTTCTTTGTCACAAACTCTTTTGTGTATTTCCTCCCAAGCTCTTCCGTCATTTTTTGAAATATTTCTCAAATTCTTTTTATCACCGTTTTCAAAATCACACACTGTGCCATAAGGGCAATACTTACAGGAGTCTTCATCTCCGTATTTATATGGACTTATTTTTATATTTCCCTTACTCATTTCCTTTCCTGCATCCTTAACAGCCTCCATAGAATATAAAAGAAGCTCCTCTATATTGTCACTGCTTAAAGCATCGCTTTCTTTTTCTTCTATATCTCTCATTAGCTTAACAACAGCTCTGCTTCTGCCCAATGTGCCCTCATAATAAGCGGAATCAAGCTCTTCTTTAACTTCTTCATTATACATACCGTTTAATGCAAGCCTTTTAAGCATTGAATTTTCAGCAGACATATTTTTATCTGCCTTTTCCTCATCAACAAGCTTCGGCTCGTTTACTTCAAAATAGAACATTCCTCCGGGATTTGTATTTTCTTTCCTCACAATGGTGTTCATATACAGCACAAGCTGCAGCTGCAAGCCTTCATATATTTTATTAATGTCAAGTTTCTTTGAAGAACTCTTATAGTCAACTATTTTTACATACACCTTACCGTCCTCTTTAAGCATTTTATCCACTCTGTCAATAACGCCGTTTAATTTCATTATTTTTCCCTTATCAATTTCAATTTCAACGGCAGGTATCTCCGAATTGTATCTTCCGAAACTTATTTCAAAATTTTCAGGCTTAAACCGCCCTGCTTTCACCTGTTCCGTATTTGCCCAAAGAGCAAACTTCGCAGCCTTTTTGATTTTTCCCAAAAGCGCTGAATTTCTGTTGTTTTCAAAAATATCCGTATTCATTTCTTTTATGAAATTCCCTATGTGACTTTCAACAAAGGCGTCCGTAAACTCTCTTTTGGTTTCCTCCCACGGTATGTTATTTTCTTTTATATATTTTGAAAACGCTTCCATAATTCTGTGTGCAAGAGTACCCACATCATTGCTTTTAAGTCTGTAAACCTCTTTTTCCTTAGCTCTTAATATATATTCCATATAAAATTTAAAAGGACAGCTTGTAAATTTTTCAAGCTTTGATACACTTCCCCTGCTAAAGACCTTTTCCCAAAGCTCAGGCAAAAGCTTGTCTTCAATATATTCTTGAGGTATACTGCTTAAAACTCCCTGTTTTATTTTATTTAGCTTTTCGCCGTAAACTTTATCATTTTCATAATATCTGTAAAGCTCTCTTATTAACTCATCATTATTGTTTAATGAAACAGCCTCTATCATCTTATCAAACGAAGGACCTTTACCTGTTATCACATTATTTATATTTATATTATCTTCACTTATATTCTCTTCCCTAAGCTCTGTAAACATATTTTCAATTCTCATAACAACAGTTGAAGGATTAAGATTAGCTCCGTTTATACTTCCCGATGCATAGCTCATTACAAGATACTTTTCAGGCTTTATAATATTAAAATAAATTCCCAAGCGTCCGTTATTTGTCATTTGCACAATGCCCGGTGCAAGCTCCGCCCCCTTATCCTGCATAAGAAGCCTTTCATCATCTGTAAAAATACCCTTTTCAACTATCCTTACAGGAATATTTCCTTCATTTGCTCCCGCAACAAACAATGCTTTTATTTGAGGAAGTCTTGTCCTTTCCATATCTCCCGCAATGACATAGTCCTGTACCGGAGGCGCAATACCTATTGTAAGGGCATTAAGTCCCGTACTTAATATTTTTGAGTAATCTTTTAATGTAACTTTTTCATCACCCAATATTTCAACCATTTTGTTTACGGTATCTGTGACCCCTTTCCAAATCTGTCTGCAAAGAGCCGCCCTTACATTATCCTCTTTTTCTTCCGCCCTTTTAAGCTCATCTTCAATTTTTTCCGTTATATTCAATTTTTCAGCTATTACAAAAAGCTCCTTTGTAATGTCCTTTAATAAAGCCTTTTTATTGCTGTCAAATTTTTCACTTAAAGGCGCCATAACATCAAATATCATATTTTTTGTTTCAATAATATATTCTTTTTCAGGCTTTGAACTGCTTTTACCCTCTTCCCGAAATCCGTACTTCCACTCTCTTTTCCATTTAAATTTATCGATACCGTTTGCAATGACATAATTCTCAATTGCATAAATACGCTGTGGTTCAATGTCTGTATATCCCGTTTTAAACAATTTAAATATGTGGGTATTATCCCAATTATAAGCTATAATATCAACTGCCGCTTTTAAAAATACAACAAGAGGGTGGCTTGCGCCGTTTCTTCTTCCGTCAAGAAAGTTTGGGATATCATATTTTTTAAACCCATTTAAAAACAGCTTTTCATAACTGTTGTTCCCCATTATTACTGCAATGTCCTTATATCTGAAATTTTCATACTGCACAAGCCTTTTAATGTCGGCACATATTCTTTCTGTTTCATCATACATATTTTTCGCTCTGTAAAGGGCAATATTTTTCACTTCTTTATTGTAAGGCTTAAATTTATATTTAAAATAATTGTTTTTTATAAAATTTATTTCATCACTGTGCTTTCCTCTGTCCTTTTCAAGATAGGTTATGTCTTCAATTTCAATATTGTTTTTTACGGCTGAATTACTTATTAAATTAACAGCTCTTTTCACCTCATATTCTTCGTCAAAAGTATTTATTTTACCGTATTCCTTAGCCTTTGAATTTATTGTAAAAGTTATGTTTACCCTTTTGCAATATTTAATAAGCTCTTCTATTACCTTATTTTCCTGAGGTGTAAAGCTCTTAAAACCGTCTATCCACACTTCACTTCCATTTACAACGGAATTTTTTATATTTTCCGCAAGCAGATCAAGAGCACCGTCCCCTGAAATATAGTCCCTTTTAATATATTCTCTGTATTTATTGAATATAATTTTTATATCACTCAGCTTATTTT
>JAUNPM010000199.1 GCA_030536675.1 Clostridia bacterium
AATTCTAATTTTAGCTAGAAATAAAGGTTGTATAATATTTGGCGAGTTTTTCAAACACACCAAATATTATACAGCTGAAAATTATTCATTTTCCAACAGTCCCAATTTTTTTAGAATGTTAAAGGCTTTTATTATGTCCTCGTTATTTATTCCCGTATAGCCTATTACAAGGGCGGGGCAGTAGTGCCTGCCCTTTACATAGTATTCATTTATATCTGAAATATAAATACCGTTATTTTTTGCATTTGAAACAAAATTAGGAATATCTGTATTTTGAGGAAACTCAAGAACCATATGCAGACCTATATTTTCCCCCTTTATTGAAACACTGCTGTTAAGGGAAGATATACAGTCCTTTATTGTGTTGATTCTGGATTTATAAATATTTCTCATTCTGTTAATATGGCGTTCAAAATAACCTCCCTCCATAAATTTAGTAAGGGTGTATTGTTCAAAGCAGGATACGGTGTTTGAATAAAATTTGAAATCATTGTCGAATTTGTAAACAAGCTCCCAAGGAAGAACCATATAGCTTATTCTCAAAGAAGGAGCAAGATTTTTGGCAAATGTATTCATATATATAACGTGTCCCGAATTGTCTAGGCTTTGGAGAGCGGGTATTGGTTTGCCGTTGTATCTAAATTCACTGTCATAGTCATCTTCTATTATGTAGCCGTTTTTTTCATATGCCCATTTAAGAATTTCGTAACGTCTTTTAATGGGTGTTATTATGCCAGTGGGAAATTGGTGTGAGGGTGAAACGTGGAGAACGTTTATTTCGGAATAAATCAGGTGCTCCATACTTATGCCTTCACTGTCAAGAGGAAGATACTCCGTGTTTATATTATATGCCGAAAGAATTTTTGCTATTTTGTGATAGCCGGGATTTTCAACGGCATATTTTTTGTCTTCTCCCAAAAGCTGAATAATAAGATTAATAATGTATTCAGAGCCTGCCCCCACAATTATCTGCTCGGGCTGACAGTTGATGCCTCTGTAAGCCTTTAAATATTTGGCTATTTCAACTCTCAATGCATAAAGCCCCTTAGGTTCGCTTTTGTTTAAAAGCTCCTTGTCCTTATCCCTTAAGACCTCCCTCATAAGTTTTGCCCATATTGAAAAGGGGAAATTTTCCGTATCCACCGTATTTGTTTTAAACTCATATTTAAAATCTGACCTTGTCAAATTTTCTCTTATTGGTATTGGAACAGTATCAGACTTTGTTATTGAAACACTTTTTTGAATGTTGTTTACAAAATATCCCTTTTTGGGTACGGAATAAATATAGCCTTCTGAAATAAGCTGTTCATAAGCTGTTTCAACGGTCAATACGCTTATTTTAAGGTGTGTGGCAAGCTTTCTTTTTGAGGGTAGCCTATCTCCGTTTTGTATTGTTTTATTTAAAATATCTCTTTTAATGTTATTATAAAGCTGTTCATAAATAGGTGTTTTTGATTTTGCATCAAGTATATATGTAAACATTTCAATCACTGACCTTGTAAAATAAATTAAAACTGGTAATTTAAAACATATCAGTTTTATGTATAATTATATACAAATAAATCAAAAAAATCAATAGGAGGAAAATAAAATGTCAAGATATAAATTAAATTGTGAATTGGCTCAAATGTTAAAGGGCGGTGTGATTATGGACGTGACCACACCTGAGCAGGCTAAAATTGCGGAGGAAGCAGGAGCCTGTGCGGTAATGGCACTTGAGAGGATACCTGCCGATATAAGAGCGGCAGGGGGAGTGTCAAGAATGAGCGACCCCAAAATGATAAAGGGTATTCAAGAGGCTGTTTCCATTCCCGTAATGGCAAAGTGTAGAATAGGTCATTTTGCGGAAGCACAGGTCTTAGAGGCTATTGAAATTGATTACATAGATGAAAGTGAAGTGCTTTCACCAGCAGATGATGTTTACCACATTGACAAGACTAAGTTTAATGTGCCTTTTGTTTGCGGTGCCAAGGATCTTGGAGAGGCTTTGAGAAGAATTTCAGAGGGTGCGTCAATGATAAGAACAAAGGGTGAGCCGGGAACAGGTGATATTGTTCAGGCGGTAAGACATATGAGAATGATGCAAAGCGAAATAAGAAGAATTGCAAATTGCAGTGAAGATGAGCTTTTTGACAACGCAAAAAAATTAGGTGTGCCTTATGAACTCCTTGAATACGTGCATAAAAACGGCAGACTTCCTGTTGTAAACTTTGCGGCAGGCGGTGTTGCTACTCCCGCAGACGCAGCATTAATGATGCAGCTTGGTGCTGAAGGTGTGTTTGTGGGTTCAGGCATTTTCAAATCAGGCAATCCAAAGAAGAGAGCGCAGGCAATAGTAAAGGCTGTGACAAATTATACTGACGCTAAAATGATAGCAGAGCTTTCAGAGGATCTGGGTGAAGCTATGGTGGGAATTAATGAAAATGAGATAGAGCTTTTAATGGCGGAAAGAGGGAAATAAAATGAAAGTGGCTGTTCTTGCTTTACAGGGGGCTTTTATTGAGCACGAAAATATGCTTAATGAGCTTGGAGTTGAAACAATAGAGTTAAGACAGAAAAAGGACTGTTTTGAGGAATTTGACGCTTTGGTGCTTCCGGGAGGAGAAAGTACCGTAATGGGCAAGCTTTTAAGAGAGCTTGATATGTTTGACATATTAAAAGATAAAATTGAAAAGGGTATGCCTGTTTTCGGAACTTGTGCAGGGCTTTTGCTTCTTGCGGGAAATATTGAAAACGACTATAGAAAGCATATAGGATTAATGGATATTACAGCGGAAAGGAATGCTTACGGAAGGCAGCTGGGAAGTTTTGAAACCGTAAGTAAATTTAAGGGAATAGGGGAAATACCTATGAGATTTATAAGAGCGCCTTATATTAAAAATATAGATGATGAAAGCGTTGAGGTGCTTTCTGTTGTAGATGATAAAATTGTTGCGGCAAGAGAAAAAAATATGCTCGTTACGGCTTTTCACCCGGAGCTTACGGAT
Source organism: Clostridia bacterium (assembly GCA_030536675.1). GTDB lineage: Bacteria > Bacillota > Clostridia > Lachnospirales > CAG-274 > Gallispira. The sequence goes on from JAUNPM010000199.1 coordinate 2,988, forward strand.
TGCAATGAGGTACATAAATACTTTATTGATAATATGTGTAATATTTGATAGAATTTTGACAATAAACATCTCCTGTGATATAATTAAAAATATTGCGGGAGGTGTTTTTTTGAAGTATAAAATAAATGATATTGCCAAAATTATAGGAGTTGCAACAAATACAATAAGACGATATGAAAAAGAAGGTTATCTTACGCCTGAAAGAAACATCTCCAAATACCGTACCTATGAAGAAAAGGATATATATATTACAACTGTAATAAGGTTGTTTGTAAAATGCGGCTTCAGTCATACGGAAATTAAAAAGCTTTTTGAAAGCGAACGCAGTGATGTTATAGAAATACTTGACGGCGGCTTGAGAGAACTGGACGATAAAATTGAAAGGCTTAAATTCCTGAGACATTGGCTTAAGGACAATGTTAATCTTATGAGATCTGCCGAGAATTTGGGTAGTGATTTTAAAATAAGAGAACGTGGCATAGATATGAGCTATGTTATATTCAGTAAAAACGGTGAGCTCTTAGATGAAAAGGAAAGACTCAAAA
>JAUNPM010000200.1 GCA_030536675.1 Clostridia bacterium
TCCCTTTTTTTCCAAATCATAAGCAGTCTGTCTTTTTATACAGGACATTCTGAAATCGATCCATTCGTCAAGAATTTCCTTAATGCCCATTGTTCTAGGTGAACCGTTTACAAGAATATTAAAATTGCAGCTGAAGCTGTCCGTTAAAGGAGTCATTTGATATAACTTATTCATAAGTTTTTCGGGATCGGTACTTCTTTTTATATCAATTGCAATTTTAAGACCGTTTAAATCAGTTTCATTTCTTACATCATTTATTTCCTTTATTTTATTCTGCTTTACAAGATCGATTATCTTATCAATAATAGCTTCAATATTGGTTGAATAGGGAATTTCATATATTTCTATTATTCCGTTTTTTCTGTCAACCTTATACTTTGCTCTTACCTTAAAACTTCCTCTGCCCGTTTTGTAAATTTTATCTATTTCATCTGCATTATATATTAACTCTCCTCCCGTGGTAAAATCGGGAGCTTTTAAATACTCCTTCAGATCCACATTTGGATTTTTAATATATTGTATTGTAGCTTCACACACTTCTCTTAGGTTGAAACTTGCAATAGTACTTGCCATACCAACCGCAATACCCTTGTTTGGTGTTACAAGAACATTGGGAAACGTTGTAGGGAAAAGCACAGGCTCCTTTAATGACCCGTCATAATTATCGATAAAATCCACCGTATTCTTATCTATATCCTTAAAAATCTCAGTACATATGCTGTCAAGCTTTACTTCTGTATACCTTGACGCAGCATAAGCCATTGCACAGGAATACACTTTACCGAAATTACCCTTACTGTCTATAAATGGATGCAAAAGAGCTTCATTTCCCCTTGTAAGCCTTACCATTGTTTCATATATTGTTGCGTCACCGTGAGGATTCAATTTCATAGTCTGTCCCACAACGTTTGTGGATTTTGTTCTTGCTCCGTTTAAAAGCCCCATTTTATACATAGTATAAAGGAGCTTTCTGTGTGCGGGCTTAAATCCGTCTATTTCGGGTATTGCCCTTGAAACAATAACACTCATTGCATAAGGCATATAATTAAGCTCAAGAGTATCCGTAATATGCTGTTGTGTATATTTTCCTTTAGCCATATTTTAACCTCCTTAACTTAATTCCGTCAAATCAATATATTTATAACCTTCCGTTTCAATATGTTCTTTTCTTCCCGTTAAATTGTCACCCAAAAGAAGGTCAAAAATATCAGATGTCTTCTTTGCGTCTTCCGGCATAACCATTATAAGTCTCCTTGTTTCGGGATTCATAGTAGTCTGCCACATCATTTCAGGCTCATTTTCACCAAGGCCCTTAGACCTTTGTATGTGATACTTGCCCTTTATTTTTGAAATTATATCAGCCTTTTCTTTTTCCGTGTAAGCAAAATAAGTTTTTTCACTTTTCCCGCTGCCTGCCGTTATTTCATATAAGGGTGATTCCGCAATAAACACCTTGTGTTCATCAATAAGCGTAGGCACAAGCCTGTATATCATAGTAAGTACCAATGTACGTATCTGGAAGCCGTCAACATCGGCATCTGTACATATAATAATTTTATCCCACCTTAAATTATTAATATCAAAGCTGTTTAAGTCCTTGCTTGTATTGTGCTTAGCCTTTATTTCAACACCGCAGCCTATTACCTTTAAAAGATCTGTTATAATATCCGATTTAAATATTCTGTCATAATTAGCCTTAAGACAATTAAGTATCTTGCCTCTTATAGGCATTATCCCCTGAAATTCCGAATCCCTTCCAAGCATAACGGAACCGAGAGCAGAATCGCCCTCTACTATATAAAGCTCTCTTTTTGAAACATCTTTTGAACGACAGTTTACAAATTTTTCAACTCTGTTATTCATATCGATATTTCCCGTCAGCTTCTTTTTAATGTTTACTCTTGTTTTTTCCGCAGTTTCTCTGCTCCTCTTGTTCACAAGCACCTGCTTTGCAATTTTATCTGCGTCAGCTTTATTTTCTATAAAATAAATGCCAAGCTGTTCTTTTAAATAGTCCGTCAAATACTCCTGTATGAATTTATTTGTTATTGACTTTTTAGTCTGATTTTCATAGCTTGTAACCGTTGAAAAGCTGTTTATAATAAGTATAAGGCTGTCTTCAATATCAGAAAAGACAATTTTCTTTTCATTTTTATTATACAAATTATTATTTTTCAAATAAGCGTCCACGGCAGATACAAATGCAGACCTTACAGCCTTATCGGGAGCACCTCCGTGTTCAAGAAAACTTGAATTGTGATAATACTCAATATTGTTTACTTCATTATTAAAACAAAAGGCAAGCTCAAATTTAAGCTTGTATTCTTCCTTGTCCGCTCTGTCCCTGCCCTTAGCTTCATTTGTATAATACTGAATTTCACTGAAGCTCTTATCTCCCGCAATTTCTTCTATATAATCCTTAATACCTTCGGGATAACAGTACTCATATTTCTCCCCTGTATTTTCATCTGTCAGCTCAAACTTAAGCCCTGCATTTACAATACACTGCCTTTTAAGAATATCCTTAAAATACTCCACGGGAATATTAATGTCGGTAAACACATCTCTGTCAGGCTTCCAATGTATTGTTGACCCTGTATTTTTATAAGAGGTCTTTTCCTTTTTAAGCCCCCCTACATTTTCACCCTTTTCAAATTTAAGCTCGTATTTGTAACCATCTCTGAATATTGTTACCTCCATATATTCGGAGCTGTACTGTGTGGCACAAAGACCCAAACCGTTTAATCCCAAGCTGAACTCATAATTATCTCCGCCGTTGTTATTGTATTTTCCGCCGGCATACATTTCACAAAAAAGCAATTCCCAGTTATATTTTTCTTCATTGGCATTGTAATCAACGGGTATACCTCTTCCGTGGTCGCATACCGTAATGTCATTGTCCCTGCCCAATACTATTTCAATTTTATTTCCAAAACCCTCTCTGGCTTCATCAATGGCATTTGAAAGAATTTCAAACACGGAATGTTCACAGCCTTCAAGCCCGTCTGAACCGAATATTACACTCGGACGCAGTCTTACTCTGTCCGCTCCTTTAAGAGAACTTATGCTTTCATTTGTATATTCATTTTTCACCGTATTTTTTTTCATAAGACTCTTCCTTTCTACATCTTTATAATATTAACCTATAAAACGAATGTTTGTCAAGCAAAATTTAACAGTACTTATAAAAGCCGCCAAAATATGTTATAAAAATTTTATAAAAAAATTTAATAAAATAAAAGGAAAGAATAAATTTTTGTTGAATATATATATTATAATAAATTAAAAATGGATTTGGTTAATAATTAATGCTTTATTATATTGGGCATTAATTTGATGATATATTCTTTAATTCATTTTAAGGAGGAGATTACAATGGTACAGATTTTAGCGGGTGAAAAAGGCGAAGGAAAGACAAAAAAGCTGCTTGAAATGGCGAACAAGGCAGCTAAGGAAAGCCATGGATGTGTTGTATATATTGATGATGACAACAGACACATTTATGATTTGGATCATGCAGTCAGATTTGT
>JAUNPM010000201.1 GCA_030536675.1 Clostridia bacterium
CGCAAGTTCTGCGCACTGTATTCTCAGTATGGCAAGGATTCAATCCTTTTAGCCTGCCTCGCCTACAACTGCGGCCCCGGTGTCGTCAACAAAAGCAGTGTCCTGAAGAAACTCAAAGCCGGCAACCGCGACATCTTCAAAGCCTACACCGCCCACTGCCGCTATAAAGGTAAATTCCACAAGCAACTCTATCAACGCCGTTTGACAGAATTTTCTGCGTTGTTCATTTTATGAGATTATCAAATCATCCACTCTTTCCTTTTTAGTAGAGTGGATGATTTTAGACTATGATGTTATTGCCCGAAGGTCGTTTTATTAATTGTTTGCTCTCAATACGATTAAATGCTCTTTCAAGACTTTCACGGACCAATTTAGATATTGGGAATATTTGTAGTTGACCGAAAACATGAGAAGATCTTTCGTAACCTAATGCTTCAAATATTGTATAAAATACCTGATCAATAAGTTTGAAACGCAGAGTACTACTAATTTATACGAAACGCTAATTAATGAAGATAAAACATAAGGATTATGTTTTAATATTTCGAGGCAATATTCAAATCCATTTTCGCTTTGATGTTCCTTTAATAGTATTTGTTCAATTATAAAATCACCGGAAATATTATGCCCTAAGTAATTCAATCCTGTTAAATATTTTGAAATTGGCAAAGTAGTCTGCATCATTTCCATGAAAAAGAATTCCGTATTGACTACGATAGGATTTAGATAATATTTATATAGCCAAACATCTTCAGTGATAAGGATTGAATTTGGTTTTTGGGAAAGTAATATATTCTCAAGATGGACTTCCATCATGGTTGGAATGTCTTCCTGCTTGAACTCTACCATATCATCGACAACCATAACATTACAATTTGATTTAATCCATTGCAATAAATCGTCGAGTATTACCGAAAGTAATATCGGGTCATCATCTGATAGTATGAATTGATTCAGATTAACACGTAATGTCGCTCCATATAATATGTCTCTGGGAGAACGTTTAGAGGCCAAACTATTTTCCTTGATATAATCAAATGTCCTTTGAGAAATTATAAATTTATCTTTAAATATTATCCCAAATTTCTTTGAAATAGCATGAATCAGAATTAATGATGATAAGTCTAGGACTATATTAGAGAAAGATGATCTAATATCTATGCCTGTGAACTTAGATTTTAATTCTAAAAGAGGCTTTTGAATTATTCGAAATTCGCCAAAAATCAACTCATAAAGATTATTTAAATCAGGATGCCCCTTTGCAAGTGCAATCGGAATTTCTCCATTTTGATACCTTTCGTTTTGTAGTTTTAATTGTTCTTCATAGGACTCACTGTCGCTCCCCCTGTAAGCCTCAATAAATTTTTTAAGACCTTCTAGAGGATTATCTTTAATGTCATCAAAATTAAAACATCTGATTGTTGAGCTTCTGTGATTGTAAATATCTTTTACTACATCGGATAATAGTCCTGCATATTTGGTTTGTATTTTAAGAAGTGTAAACACTTGCACTCGGACACCTTGATTTAATTCTATTGTTGCTCCTACTTTCTTACCAATAAAAGCAGCAAGCATTCCATTAGCACGTACATTTGTTGAAAAAGATGATGCACCATCAGAATATTCGATATAATCACCCTCTTCAACAAATTCTTTTTCTTTATCTATTAATTTCCCTAATTCATCATCTAAATGAACTTGATAAAAGAAATCCCTCAGCGTCTGATCGTGTGTGTTCTGGATACAGTCATATAAATAATCTAATGCTATCTCATATTCACAATCATTGATGAGTACATTGAATACATTTTCAATCATAATTGTATCCAATGGTGCTTCTTTTAATTTGTCGACTAATATATTACGCCCCTCTAATGTTTTGCCGGCTTGATAGTAACACATTATAGAATTATATATTACCATATAATCTTCAGGGCATAACTTTAATAATTCATTGCAGATTTCTACTGTCGCAATATGATTATGTATTTTAGTCTCTAAATATAATTCCTTAAAGAGAAAAGGAATATGTAATACTCCTCTTTTTCTAATATTTTGTAAATACCTTAATAATTCTTTTTCATTTGATGCTTTTTCAAGAAGTTCTGCGTAACGAATGGAATTTATATTAACTCCGTCTTGTGGTAGCAAGCGCTTAGCCTTAACAATAGCCGTCTCCAAATCGCCGTTTACTTCATAAACGGTGGGATATATTGAGTTAAACACATTTGAAGCAGATGATTCTTGCTTTAATAAAGAATCAATTACAGTTTTATCCCCCTCAAAAAAGGAAATGAAATTTTTGAAAATTTCATCATTTACTTCGTCATCAAATGAAAACTTTTTGGCCAGTGTAGAATATCTTTCTGGGAAAAAACGTACTAAATTTAGGATAATTGAATATCCCATCGGAGGAACATGGGTGTTTCCAGTTTCAACCATTATTGTTAAATGCTCTTCAATCTCATCCCATTTACCTTCCGAGGATAACATTGAAATAAGAGTCCAATCCAAATCGTGATTTTTGGTTGAATAATCTTTAAGTACGTTTATGGCTTCTTCTTTTTCATTACTCCTATATAGTGCGTATGATAAAAATAAATGCGCCAAATCAACATCATGGCAACTATTCAATTGTTTCTTGATTATATCAATCCATGCCTGTTGTCCATCATGCAAAAAACCAGTAAAAGCATGATATAACCTTATATCAGGGAGAATACCTTTCAGTTCTTGATAGTTGTCTTTTTCTATAAAAATTGTCGTAAGCGAGTATAATAGTTCTGATTTATGTGTTGCTATATTATCTCCATTAAATGGAAGATATAAATCTGATACGAAGTCCGATAAGGCATAAGAAAGATATAAAACCCATTTAGGGAAAGTGCTATAAGAAAGCTCTAACTCTTTTTGCGGACTTATTGGATATTGTTTTAAAATTACACTTTGATCGAGTTTTTGCATCAGCAATAAACTTTCAGCTAAAATATCTTCAATGAAGTTTTTATTAGCTATATGTCTAATGCTAAAGAAATGATCTTTATCATCTGATTTCAAAAAGGCAGGAATATATTTCCATACATCATTCGGCTTATTTTTATAATAAGTATCAGCGATTTGTTGGGCTTCTTCAAGTTCTGCCTCATAGCACAACGCAAAAATGTATCCTTCAATTACTTCTTTAGGCCTATCTATGCTATCTAATAAAGCATATGCGTTTTTATATTTACTTATTGATTTAGATGTGTCCAAATATTTCAAACAACACGCCTCCCAATACTCTATTTTTGATAGAATATTTTTAGCGTTTGGGCAATATTCCTCAACTAGTTCGCGAATCCCCTTTAAATGATTAAGGGCTGCTGTAAATTTTAAATCTTCAATATCCTTTTGCGTATCTCTAATATTTCTAATAAAAATGCTATGATAATGAAAAGGCAGATTTGAGACAACATCATTTAATGTTGTGAGTTTCGAATGTGTTTTATCAACGGCTTCTATGATTGCTGTTTGC
>JAUNPM010000202.1:0-1599 GCA_030536675.1 Clostridia bacterium
ATTTCTGATTTAACTCTTTTCCTTTTATTGTGCAAAAATAATTTCTGTTTATTGTATGCTCAACCCATACAACGGCTTCTTTTCCCATAATTTTTCTTGCGGCGGCAAGCATTATGAATATGGCGCTTCTCTGATACACTCTAAAGCCCAGCTTAGATGTAATGTCAAGAAATTCGATCTCGCAGTCATTGTTTATTCTATAATTCAGATCTCTTTCAACATTGTCAACCTTAGCCATTAAAATTTTGCCTTTTGTAAGATCTCTGTATATTTTGCTTAAAGCCAAAAGGGATGTATTTTCATCAACGGAAATATCCGTATTATTGTTTATTAATCTTACATTAAAAGATTTCATACAGATACCCTCTCCTTTCAATAAAAGTATATAAAATCAAAAAGCCACGTTTATTACACAATATTTAAGGTCTGACCGTTCACACTTGACTTTACAAATTCAACGCTTTTAAATTCAGCAGACAATATATCATACAATGTGTTCACGACTATAACCTCTGTAAGATAATGTGTACCGTCAATAAGGCATATGCCTATATCCTCGGCACTCTGTCCGTCGTGATAGCCAATGTCCCCCGTAACGTATGCCTGACAGCCCTTTTCCTTAGCCTTTAGCATATATTCGTAATCAGCCCCTGCACCCGTACACAAGCCTACCTTTTCAATAATCGTATCCTTGCTTCCGTTTACAACAAGGCTTTTTGCTCCAAGACCTTCCTTGACAAATTCAATAAATTCACCGAAGGTCACAGGCTTTTTAAGCTTGCCGCATCTTCCCATATATCCCTCGCCCATAGGAATAAGACCTTCAATTTCTTCAAGCTCCAAAAGCTCCGCCAATGTATAATTTGTTCCGTAGTCTGCAATGTCAAGATTTGTATGAGCTGAATAGACAACAATATCATTTTTTATTACTTTTGCAATTCTCCTTGACAAAGGCTTGCTGTAATCCAAATTTTTAACTGCCTTAAATATAAAGGGGTGATGTGTTATTATCATATCCGCATTTTTTTCTAAAGCCTCATCTATTACGTCTTCCGTGCAGTCAAGGGCAATAAGCACTCTTTTTACTTCCTTTTTTCTGTCCCCTGTCATTACACCTACATTGTCCCAGGAGCAGCATAAGCCCTCGGGAGCTATGCTCTCCATTTTACATATAATTTCTTCAGCTCTTACAGACATTTCATCACCTCGTTATATTTTTCACTTAAACGGTTTAATCTTTCGTAATCCGCTGTATTTTCCTTAGCTGCATTTTTCATATTTTCCAGCACTGTTAAAAGTTTATTATTTTCCGTGTCAACATATTCCTTTAAAACAGAGGATCTTTCTTCAATAAGTTTTTTACCGAATAAATATTCAATTTCGGTATATTCCTCACAACCCTTCACGGCATTTATAATGTTGTAAAACTTATCTCCCTCTTTAAGCATTTCTTCACTTTCTATTTTAAAGCATATTGAATGTATATATTTCCTCACCTTGTCAATATCTCTTTGAGGCTGCAAAACAAGCTGGTCCGCACACTGCACAGCCCTTTTATTGCTTTCCAAAACGCTTATTGTCATAAGCCCGCCCATTCCC
>JAUNPM010000202.1:1609-3491 GCA_030536675.1 Clostridia bacterium
TACAATTACGTTGGGCTCTTCATTTTCTTCTATGACTTCAAGTCCGTTTCCGCACCTTACATCTATAAGGTTACTTAAGCCCCTTAAATTAATGTTCAAAGATGCCTTTTTGCAGGAGCCCTTGCTTATATCTGCGGCTATTGCCTTTTTTGCAATTTTATTTTTAATTAGATATATGGGTATGTATGCGTGATCTGTGCCAATATCCGCAATAAGCTCACCATTTTTAACTGTTTGTGCAACCTGCTGTAATCTTTTTGATAACATATGCTTCCTCTTTATTTTCCTAATTTTTACTTTTAATAATACTGCTTCTTTTTAAACAATTGATATATAAGGTTCATTATATAATTCCTTTAGTCCGTCCTCTAATTGCAATTTGTAATCATCGATCACTAAAATATTTTTTGGAATGTTGACATTCATATTAGAAACATCACGTTTTGTTCGTATAAGAATCATAGCGCTGCATTTCTTTTTATTTCCTGCCTGCTCCAACAGCTCTGCTGCTTCCTTGCAGCTTTCCGTTTCTCTTTGTATTTTTACTGCAACAGGTGCATTTTGATAATATTTTTTTAAAAAGCCGTCAATGCCCTTATTTCTCTGTACAACATCGCAATCCAATAAATTTAAAATTGCAAGTTCCTTAGCCGTTTTTGTTTTATAGGCTTCTCTCCCGCTCTTTAACATTCTTGATTCTGTTTTATATGGAGTTTTTAACCTGCTCTTTGTTATTTCAACTGCCTCTCGGCTGATATCTATACCTATTCCTTTTCTGTTCATCAGCTCTGCCGCTACCAATGTTGTACCGCTTCCGCAAAACGGGTCAAGTATAACATCTCCTTCGTTTGTGCTTATACTGATTATTTTTTCAATCAATTCAATAGGCTTTTGCGTAGGATAGCCTACTCTTTCCTTAGCCTTGGGATTTAAAAAAGGAATATCCCAAACATCTGACAAAGGTACTCCCTTTTTTTCTTTTGCCAAAACTGTTTCACCATTGTCGCCATATTTATAAATTGACTTTCCACGACTGTCCCTTACCCGTTCTTGAAGGATTTGGTCTATATTAGTTGTGGGCGAATATTCATTATAAATCAAATTAAACTTATATCGGCTTGTTTTTGAGTAAAAGAATATTGTTTGATGTGCCGGCAATAATCCGTTTTTGGAATTTGACCATCTTTTGTATGTCCATATTATCTCACTTCTGAAATTTTCTTCTCCAAAAACCTTATCCAATATTATGCGCAAATAATGTGATGATTTTTCATCACAATGTAAAAATATACTGCCTGTATTCTTTAAAAGACGTTTCATTTCATACATACGCAATTGTACGTACTCCAAATATTCCTGTCGGCTTTCCCAAACATCACAGAAAGAGTATTCATTTCCTTCCTTATCCTTCAAAGACTGTACCTTTTGTGTAAAAAACGGAGGATCCAAATAAATCATATCAATAGACTCTGTATCCATATTTTTTAAAATATCCAAGCAATCACCGCATATTACCATTATCCTATCACTCCCGTGAGTTTGCAATTTTCTCAAGAATTTCCAATAAGTTTATATCTGTTAATTCTTTTATATATTCCCAAGCGGTATCTCCGTAATAATATCGTCCGCCTATACCTTTATAAAGAGTTTCCAATGTTTCCTGAACTTTTTTAGCCTGTGAGCGCTGAGGATAATAAAACATAACTCTTACAGGAATGTAACCGCTTTCTTTTATCACTCTTACTCGATTATGTTCTTTTGTTATATGATCCCCGTCAGTTGTTGCATCTCTCCATTTTATTTCGTGTGCCAAATCATTAATTAAGCAGTCAATTTCAAAGGTTTTAGGACGGCTTCCCAATATATTCGGTATTCTTACCTT
>JAUNPM010000203.1 GCA_030536675.1 Clostridia bacterium
CACAACACATTCTCCGTTATCGCCTCTTACAAAACCTATAACATCTCTTTCGTTTATATGCATACTTTCAATAATTTGCTTTTCATTAAGAGCCTTTACATTTGATATTGTATCTCTGTATTCCGCCGCTTTTTCAAACTCAAGATTTTCCGATGCCTTTAGCATTTTTTCCGTAAGCTCCTCCGTTATTTTATCGGTCTTGCCGCCTAAAAAATCCAAAACGCCGTCAATCATTTTATTGTATTCCTTCTCGCTTATATATCCGTTACAGGGAGCCTTGCACTGACCTATATGATAATTAAGACAAGGTCTGTCCTTGCCAATATCTCTCGGGAACACCTTTGAGCATCTTCTCAAATCCCATATTTTGTGGATAAGCTCAATATTTTCCTTGACCGTAAGCCCGCTTGTAAAGGGGCCGAAATACTTAGCCTTGTCCTTTAAATGCTGCCTTGTCATAAAAACTCTCGGAAACATTTCATTTGTCGTAACCTTTATATAAGGATATGTTTTATCGTCCTTAAGTCTTATGTTGTATTTTGGATTATGCTTTTTTATAAGGGTATTTTCAAGTATAAGAGCCTCCAGCTCGGAATTTGTCACAATATATTCAAATCGGTCAATATGACTTACCATAGTCTTTACCTTTACGGAATGGTTTGCGGAATTTTGAAAATATTGCCTTACTCTGTTTTTAAGGACCTTAGCCTTACCTACATATATTATTTCATCGGCTTCATTCCTCATTATATATACTCCCGGGGAATCGGGCAGTTTTTTTAATTCAGCTTTTATATCAAACATAGCACACCTCTAAGTTAATACGCCCCATACTTTAAATATGAAAACTCTGTTTTGCTTATTTATAGTATACTATATATTTTTAATTTATTCAATTTAAAAAATTCATTATATTTTAAGGTTATATTTAAAACCACACCTCATAAAATGTTAAAAGGACAAAAGGAGGAGCTTATGTACAGACAAACTATAATCAAAGGTGCAATAATTCTAACAATAGCCAATGTAATAACAAGAGTAATAGGCTTTTTTTACAGAATATATATGGCAAAAACCATAGGCGCTGAAGGAATGGGACTTTATCAGCTCATAACCCCTCTTTATATGCTTGTTTGGTCGGTTTCCTCCTCAGGCTTATCCACAACTATGTCTAAGCTCACTGCTCAGGAAAAAGCAAGGGGAGCCATAGGAAATGTAAAGAGGATACTTCACTTTTCGGTTTTTGCATCGGTTTTGATTGCATTGTTATTCAGCTTGATTACATATAATTTTTCGGAATTAATTGCGGAAGTTATCGTTAAGGATACAAGAACGGCACTCTCCCTCAGAATAATAAGCATTTGCTTTCCCTTTATGGCGGCAGGCTCCGTTTTGAGGGGATATTACTTAGGCTTGCAAAACACATCAATTTCTGCAGTAAGTCAGGTACTTGAACAAAGTGTAAGAATGATAGTTATATATATTCTTGCCTCCTCATTTATACCCAGAGGCTTGGAGTATGCCTGCGGTGCCGCAGTGTGGGGTATGGCAATAGGCGAGATAGTATCCTTTTTGTTTGTCTTTATATACTATATATTTAACAGACAAAAATATTCGCCTCCTATTATAAAGCCCAAAGGCGCCCTTGCTATGATATGTGCTATGGCTGTTCCCCTTACTCTCAACAGAATGGCAGGCTCTCTTTTTTCAACTGCCGAAAACCTTCTTATACCCCAACAGCTTCAGGTTTACGGCTTAACACAGGCGGAAGCAATAAGCCTTTTGGGCAGACTTACGGGAATGGCAATGCCTCTTATTACATTTCCCTCTTCACTGCTTACTGCACTTGCCACTGCCGCAATGCCCGCAATATCCGAAAGCTATGCTCTCAAAAACCACACAAGAATAAAAAGCACACTTCACCAGTCCCTTACAATAACCGCTGTAATAAGTGCATTTACCACAGGTATTTTTATAGCCTTTCCAACGGAGCTGGGTATACTTGTCTATTCTCAGTCACAAATAGGCACTATGCTTAAAACCCTTGCCATACTCTGCCCATTTATATACACACAGGTCACAATGTCCGCTGTTTTAAACGGACTGGGAGAACAGCTTTTTATATTTAAAACAGGACTTTTTTCATCTGTAATAAATATATGCGCAATATGCTTTGCAATACCCTTTTACGGTATACAGGGCTTTATATATCCTTGGATAATAAATTCAATAGCAGTTACCTTCATTACAATATTCAGAGTAAATAATGTCCTTAATATAAATATACCAGTTTTAAAGCAATACATAAAGCCCACCCTTGCAATTACCGCCGCCTGCCTTTGCGGCAATCTGGGGCTTCACAATGTGTGGAACAATATTGAATATAAACATTCAATAATCGCAACAATTTTGTGTACTTCATTTATATATGTTTTCCTTATATTTCAGCTTGGCTGTATAAAAAAAGAAGATTTGTTAAAATAAAAATCAGGCTGTTCATAAAATATATTGAACAGCCCATTTTTTATATTACACTTCCGTATTATTATTTTTTACGAATTTCAGTGAAACAAGAGTAAATACCGCTCCCATTATAACTAAAGCTCCCGAAACAAGCATACTTACAGGCACTCCAAACACCTTAAGCTGATCCGTTCTCAAGCTTTCTATAAAGAAACGTCCCACGCCGTACCCCACAAAGTACATAGACATAAGCTGTCCCTCAAATTTCTTATGCTTTCTGAAAGAGAATATCAACAGAAAAAGACATATGTTCCAAACACACTCATATAAAAACGTAGGGTGCACCTGTATGTAATTTACACCGTTAAACACCGTTATGGGATATTCCGCATTTCCCTGATATAATGCGGTTTCCCCCTTTACAACAAGTCCGCTTACCTTTTCCGCCTTAAGAGCCATTGCAAACAGGCTGTCCGTATATCTTCCGAAAGCCTCCATATTAAAAAAGTTTCCCCATCTTCCGAATATTTGTCCCACAAGCACACTCATTATGCAGGTGTCCGCCAGCTTAAAAAAGTTTATTTTTTTTGCTTTTGAATATACGATTGCCGCAATAGCTCCGCCTATTACACCTCCGTATATTGCAAGCCCCCCTTCTCTGAATTTAAAGAAATTCAAAATACTGTCACCGTGAAAAACAAGGTAATAAATTCTTGCACCGCATATTCCGCTTATAATTGCAATAAAGGCAAAGTCAGAATATATATCCTGACTTTGACCTGTTCTTTCAGCTTCCTTTAAACAAAGGACAATACCAAGCAAAGCCCCCAAAGCAATAAATATGCCATACCAATAAATATTAAAATCACCTATTTTAAAAGCCGTTCGGCTAAGCTCCTCAATTTTTATTCCCAAGTGAGGAAAATATATATCTCCCATTACTTATTCTCCTTTACAAGAGCAAACACTGCATTGTCATACGTATACTGCTCTTTCATTGTACTTATTATTTCATCTATATT
>JAUNPM010000204.1 GCA_030536675.1 Clostridia bacterium
TTACCTTATCTCCAAGTCCTGCCCTTAATAAGGACTCTTTAATGTTGCCACCTTCAGTATAGCACCATAAGGTTGAAAGTATGCCAAGCATTGTACACTTAACAACATCTCCGCTTTCCCCTGTATTAAAGGCTACAGAAAGTATATTTTTACTTCCCATTTTTTTCCTTAAACAAACACTTCCCTTTTCTTTTACATTTACGCTGTAAATTTTCGGGCTTTCTCTGTATTCAAAATCCTTTAAATACTTTTCATCTATAATATTAAGGTATTCCTCCACATTAATTTTTCCATATAAATACATAACACAGTTTGACGGGTGATAATGCTCTTTATGGAACTTTAAAAATTCCCTGTAACTCAAATTGATTATATCGTCGGGATTACCTCCTGCGTCATTTCCATAGCCTCCCTTAAACATTTCTTTGTTAATGGCTTCAGATAACATAACGGCAGGATCTGAATACACTCCCTTCATTTCATTTAATACAATACCGCTGTATTCCTTTCCGTTGCTGTTCCAGCCCTCCTGTCTGAATATTCCCTCATTTTCGTACATAAGAGGCTTAAAAACCGCATCGCAATATACATTTATAAGTGTTTTAAAATCCCCTTCATTTGTACTTGCTACGGGATAAACAGTCTTGTCCCTGTATGTCATTGCATTAAGATATGTGTGTATGGAGCCTTTATCCAAAATATTAAATGGGTCCTTTACCCTGTAATTTTCGGAACCGCACAAAACACAGTGCTCTACAATGTGAGGTATCCCCTTGTCATTTTCGGGCAGTGTATTAAACCCTATTGTAAAAACCCTGTTAATATCTTCATTTTCAATATATATAAGCCTACAGCCCGTATTGTGTCTGTATTCATATCCTTTGCCTATGTTTTCTATATCTGTACTTTTATACAATTTAAACAAACTCATTCGTCCTTTCAGATTTTATTATTTACGTTTTTATTATTATACCAAATTACAATAAAAAACTCAATTCTGTTGACATTTTCACATAATTGCTGTATATTTATATTAAATGTAAACCTCATTTTTAAATATTAAGTTTACCAAGGAGAATATTATGGAACTTTACAATAAAATACTTAATGGATATTTATCCAATAAAAATGACCTTATGCCACTTATTGACCTAGATATTGACACACTCTGCAAATATGCCGACAACATAAGAAAACACTTTTGCGGCAGCCGCTTTGACATATGCACAATAATAAACGGCAAAAGCGGCAAATGTCCCGAAGACTGCAAATACTGCGCCCAGTCCTCTCATTACAAAACAAACTGTGCCGAATATCCCCTTATAAGTCAAAAGGAAATAGAAAAAGATTCTTTATACAACGAATCAAAGGGAATAATGCACTATTCCGTAGTCACATCAGGAAGAAAGCTGAATAAGGAGGAGATCAAAAGCCTCTGCTCCATATACAGACATTTAAGCAAAACGCTTAAAATAAACCTTTGTGCTTCACACGGACTTCTTGAAGGTGATGATTTTACACTTTTGCATAATTCGGGAATTAAGCGCTATCACAATAATCTTGAAACATCTGCAAATTTTTTTAAAAATATTTGCACAACACACAGTCAGGAGGATAAAATAAAAACAATAAAAGCCGCTCAAAAAGCAGGCCTTGAAATATGCAGCGGCGGCATAATGGGACTTGGAGAATCTATGGAGGATAGAATTGATATGGCGCTCCAATTAAGAGAATTAAATGTTGCCTCCGTTCCCATAAACATACTTAACCCTATAAAAAACACGCCCCTTGAGCAGAATAAAATACTTGCTCCCGATGAAGTAAGGCGTATTACGGCAATTTACAGATTTGCTCTTCCCGATAAAATTATTAAAATCGCAGGAGGAAGAGGACTTCTTCCCGATAAGGGCAAAAGCCTTTTCACATCAGGAGCAAACGGAGCCATTTCGGGAGATATGCTTACAACAGAAGGCATAACAATTGACTATGATTTTAAAATGCTTAGATCAATAGGCTATGAATTTGATTAAGCCACCTATTTATATATCAGCCCTTTAAAATCATAAAAAGGCATATTAACATACCCCATAAAAAAATAAGCACACTGCTTAAATACATAAGTCTGTTTACTCTTACAATATCAAAGTCCTCAATTTTCCTTTTATTATCTCCTATAAAGGGCTTTTTATATAATTTACCGAAGTAATATGCGTCACCTGCAAGTCTGACCCCAAGTGCGCCCGCACATACGGATTCCGTCTGTGCCGCATTTGGGCTTTTATGGTTATGCCTGTCCCTTTTAAAAATATAAAAAGCATTTTTATGATCCATTTTAAGCAAAGCCGCCGATATTATCATAAAAACAGCCGTGACCCTTGAAGGTATAAAATTAAGAATATCATCACACCTTGCCGCCGCCCTGCCCAAATACAGATATTTATCATTTTTATAGCCTATCATTGAATCCATTGTATTTACGGCTTTATAAAAAAATCCGCCCAATGCGCCGAACAAAAGCATATATATAAGAGGAGCACTTACTCCGTCCGATGCATTTTCGGCAACGGTTTCCGCAGCTGCCTTTGTTATTCCTTCTCTGTCAAGATTTTTTGTATCCCTGCCCACTATCATTGAAACAGCCTGCCTTGCACCCTCCACATCATTATTTTTAAGGGCATAATATACCTTCATACTTTCCTTTTTCAATGATTTCATTGCAATAAGCTGATAACACATAAAGCCTTCAATAAGTATTTTTAAATACCTGTTTATTTCTCCCGCAATTTTTAAAATAACATATGGCACAAAAACCGATACAATAACCACCGTTATTACAATTAGAGCTCCTCCCACCAGCTTTTTAAATTTATCCTTTTCCCTTTCACCGCTTATTTTAAAAATTTTTACAACACTTTTTTCACTTACTTCAATCAGCTTGCCCATAAATCTTACGGGGTGCGGCATAAAATAAGGATCTCCAAATATTATATCCAATATAAAACCAATACACAAAACAATAACTCTGTCAATCATTTTATAACCCTATCATTTTAATATCTTTTATATATATATTACTGTTTTCAATTTCAACTTCACACACAAATCCGCAGCCGTTTTTGCACTGCCACTCATAATAATCCTTATGAGGATATGAATACTTATCAAGTACAGCCATTATTGTCCCTCCGTGGACGACCATACCTACAGAATTGCTTTTCTCATTAAAAATCACTTTTTCAAAAGCGTCACAGCATCTTTTGCAAAAGCTCTTTCTGTCCTCTCCCCTAGGAAAAGGATATTCCCCCATACTGTCAATAAATTTTTGATAATCCTTGTTATATTTCAAGTCCTCATAATTCAAATACTCAAAATCCCCAAAATCACATTCTCTAAAATCATCAACTGCAACATATTCATAATTTTTAAATATGAGCTCCGCACTTTCTCTGCACCTTTTTAAAGGACTTATATAC
>JAUNPM010000205.1:0-462 GCA_030536675.1 Clostridia bacterium
AAGGAAAGAAAAGAAAAAAATCCCTGCTCTCTTTGTGCCAAAATGAGAAAGGGCGCTCTTAATTCAAAGGTGGAGGAGCTTGGCTGCAATAAAATTGCTCTGGGGCATAACAGAGATGATGTTATAGAAACATTTTTAATGTCGCTGTTTTATGAGGGCAGAATATATTGTTTCAGCCCCTATACTTATTTGAGCAGAAGAAAAATAGCTTCGATCAGACCCCTTATATATGTGCCCGAAAAAGATGTTATAGGCTTTGCAAGAAGGGAAGAGCTGCCTGTTGTTAAAAACAAGTGTCCTGCTGACGGAAATACTGCAAGAGAAGATGTTAAAATAATGATGAAGGAACTTGCTCTTAAATATGATCACTTTGAGGACAGAACATTTAATGCAATAAAAAGGTCATATATTGATGGGTGGAAGGTTGAGGATAAATGACTACATACAGTGAAGAAGTAAAAA
>JAUNPM010000205.1:472-3457 GCA_030536675.1 Clostridia bacterium
GATCTGGCAAACAGCAGAGAAATAAGGACAAGAGTTGCTTATGCTTATGATTTGAAGGTCTTTTTTAATTTTTTGACAGAGGAGTGTTCAAAATTTAAAAATAAGAATATAAAAGATTTGGACTTAAATGACCTGAAGGAAGTAAGGGCAACGGATATTAATGAATTTTTAAGCTATACGGAATATTATATAAATAATGAGGGAGAAGAAAAATCAAACAGTGAAAACGGAAAATCCAGAAAGCTGGCGGCAGTAAGGGGATTGTTCAAGTATTTTTACAGAATGGAAAAAATACCCTCAAATCCTGCGGAGCTTGTAAATAAGCCTAAAATACACGAAAAGGAAATAATAAGGCTTGAGCCTAATGAAACTGCTGAATTACTTGATGTAATTGAAAAGGGAGAAAAGCTCACGTCGGGAGAAAAAAGATACTATAACAAAAATGCCAAAAGAGATCTTGCAATAGTTACACTTTTACTTGGAACGGGAATAAGAGTTTCGGAATGTGTGGGAATAGATATTGACGATGTAGATTTTGAGCTTAACGGTGTTAAAATAACCCGTAAGGGCGGAAACGAAATGGTTGTGTATTTCGGTGAAGAGGTGGAAAGGGCTATTAAAGAATATTTAAAAGAAAGAGAAGAAGTTGAACCTGAAAAGGGCAGTGAAAACGCATTGTTCTTATCTATACAAAACAAGAGGATAGGAGTAAGAGCAGTGGAAAAATTGGTTAAAAAATATGCCCAAAAGGTTACAACATTAAAGAAAATTTCACCTCATAAATTAAGAAGCACCTATGGTACTGCTCTTTATAACGAAACAGGTGATATTTATCTTGTGGCAGATGTTCTCGGACATAAGGACGTGAACACCACTAAAAGACATTATGCACAGATGCAGGACGATAACAGAAGAAGGGCGGCAAAAGCCGTTAAGCTGAGAGATTGAATATTTATATAAAAAATCTATCCTAAGGAAAGGAGCAGATGAATTTGGAGCTTACGCAAAGAGCTTTGGAGCTTATGGAAGAGGAAAAATGGTTTGAGGCTCAAAATGTTTTAAAAGAAGCGGCTGAAAAAAATCCCTGCTGTGAAAGCTATAACAATATGGGGGTGTTTTATATTGACAATGGCGCACAGTTTGAAAATGATGCGGAAACAGACGCTGTTAAAAGGGGCTACGAATATCTTAAGGCAGCTTATGACTGTGATATTGAATATAAAAATTTAATTGCACTTGCTGAATATAACTATTATTACGGCAGCTCTCAAAAAGCCTGTGAGTTTTATAAAAAAGCCTCTGAAATAAAGGAGGACTACAGAATATATAACAATATGGGTTGCTGCTGTTATGCTTTAAAGGGTTATGTGAAGGCCTGTATATATTTTGACAAGGCACTTAAAACAGCAGATAAAAATACGGACGATATAAAAATTTCATATTGCTATGCTCTTAATAAATGCAAAGAGGACTACAGTGAAATACTTGAAAGCATTTCAAATGACAGCAAAAATGAACTTGACAGATTTATATTGTATTTTATGGCTAATAATATGGAAAAGGCATATTTGCTTGCTGAAAAAGTAATAGAAAAGTGGGAGTTTAATACGTCCGTGCTTGCAAT
Organism: Clostridia bacterium; assembly: GCA_030536675.1. Lineage (GTDB taxonomy): Bacteria > Bacillota > Clostridia > Lachnospirales > CAG-274 > Gallispira. The sequence goes on from JAUNPM010000205.1 coordinate 2,097, forward strand.
GCTTTATGAATGTATTGAAAAAAATAATGTTATGGCTCTTAATAAATTTGATAAAGAAGTGTTGGGACTTATTAATACGTCAGCTAAAAGAAAAAAACTTATTGAAGAGTATGAATATGTTCCCGTTATGCTTTGGCAGTGTAAATACATAGGCTGTAAAAAACATTGAGGTGAAATTTATGTATAAGATATTGACTATAGCAGGCAGTGATTGCAGCGGCGGAGCGGGAATACAGGCAGATATAAAAACAATAACGGCTTACGGTATGTATGCAATGTCTGCAATAACTGCACTGACGGTACAGAACACAACAGGAGTTTATGATGTGTTAAATGTAGACAGGGGCTTTTTGAAAAAGGAGCTTGACTGTATATTTACGGATATTTTTCCTGATGCCGTAAAAATCGGTATGGTATCGGAAAAGAGCCTTATAAATGTTATAGCTGAAGGCTTAGATGAATACAAGGCTCTGAATGTGGTGGTGGATCCCGTTATGATCTCAACAAGCGGAAGAAAGCTCCTTGATGACGACGCTGTTGATGTGCTTAAAAATAAGCTCTTTTACAAAGCAAGACTTATTACACCGAATATTGATGAGGCTGAAATGCTTACGGGAATGACAATTGAAAATGAGGAGCATATGAAAATGTGTGCTTTAAATATGTTTGAAAAGTATAAATGCGCCGTGCTTATAAAGGGTGGACATCTTAAGGGCAGGGCTGTAGATGTTCTTTGTGACAAGGGTGAAATTTATAAATTTCAAGAGGAAAGAATAAAAAGTGACAACAATCACGGAACGGGCTGTACTTTAAGCTCTGCCATAGCCTGTGGATTGGGAGAGGGGAAAAGTATTGAGGAAAGTGTGAAAAGTGCAAAGGAATATTTAACGGGAGCCCTTAAGGACGGGCTGAATATAGGCAGGGGAAACGGACCTTTAAATCATTGTTACAGAATAGGAAAGGCATAAATATGAAAAAAATACTTTTAATATTAACAGGGGGCACAATAGGGAGCAAGTCGGAAAACGGCACTGTGAATGTGGACAGTGAAGCTGCTTACGGCATTGTTGATATGTATTACAAAAAATACGGACAGGATGTGGAATTTGAAGCAGTTCAGCCTGTGAATATATTAAGCGAAAATATTGTTCCTAATATATGGGTCAAGCTGTGCAAATGTATTGACAGCAAGGATATAAGCCAATACAGGGGTATTATAATATGTCACGGCTCGGACAGTCTTTCTTTTACGTCTGCATTTATAGGTATGGTTTACGGCAGGCTTAATATTCCTGTGGTGCTTATTGCCTCAAATTATGAGCTTGGAAATGAAAAAAGCAACGGCATTTTAAATATGAGAA
>JAUNPM010000206.1 GCA_030536675.1 Clostridia bacterium
CTTTGCAATATCTGATTTGAAATCATCCCCATATCCTCCTTTGAATTTATAAATATAAGTTAAGTACAATTTGCAATATACACCTAATAATATTTTATAACAAATTTACATAAAAATAAAGAGAAAATATAATTTTTTTTCGTTGTTTATTAAAAATTTAATCTGTTTTTAATATTTTGTAAAGAAATTTTAATATGGAGTGTGGTTAAACAGGGGCAAAATGTGATATAATCTTATTTAGACAATAAATAATTTTACATAGATAAATCCGGAGGAATGAAAAATGGCATCAGACAAAAAGAAAATAGAGGTTGTAATAGGAGGAAGGGCATATAATCTTGCGGGAATGGAGAGCACCGATTATATTGAAACCGTTGCAAAATATCTTGACAATAAATTAAATGAATTAAAGGCAAAGTCTTCTCCCAATATTGTATATGACGAGGCTTTTCCCATTGTGCTTGCTCTTAATATTGCAGATGATCTGTTTAAGGAAAAGGAAAACAAAAAAAATACAAGTACGGTGATCACAAAGGAAAATGAAAACAGTGCCGTGGCTGAGCTGTCAAAAAGATTAAATGAGCAGTCAAAGGAGCTTACGGAGCTTAAAAATCAATACAGCATAAAATCAAATGATTACTCAATATTGCTTGACCAGTTTGAGGCAAAAAGCAGTGAGGTCGACGGACTTAAATCAAATATAATAAATTGTGATGACAACATTGAAAAGCTTCAAAGAAAAATAGATATGCTTAATGGGGATATAAGTGAGCTAAAGGGAGTTATAGAGGAAAAATCCCAGTACATAATTGATTTAAATGCCAAAATAACAAGCAAAAATCAGGAAATAAATACCTTAAGCAAGAAGCTTAATGAAAAGAACAATTCCTTAAGCGAGCTTAATCAAAAAGCGGCTGAAAGAAATGCAAAATTAAATAAGGTAAATAAAGAAAGAGATGAGCTTGCTTTAAAACTTAAGGCGGCAAACAACAGTATAAAAAATCTTGAAAGTGACATTGAAAGACTTAACAGGGCAAATAAAAATCTTGCAAATGAAAAGGAAAACTTAAAGAAGGATGCGGCTTCATTAAAGGATCAGTTTGATATGTTTAAAAACAGCCTTAATATTAATGAAGAAAATCAGCTCAAGGCTGCTTTTGCAAAGGTCAAGGCTGAAAATATAGAACTTATGAGAAAAATTGAAAGTCTTGAAAGCAGACTTTCGGAAAAATAAAGGTGAACGGATATGAAAAAGCCTGAAATTTTGGCACCTGCAGGTACATTTGAAAGTGTTGCGGCCGCATTAAACGGCGGCTGTGACGCAATATACATAGGCGGAAAAGCCTTTAATGCACGTCAATATGCACAAAACCCCTCTGATGATGAACTAAAGGATATTATAAATATCTGTCATTTAAGAGGGGTTAAGGTGTTTATAACACTTAATATTTTGTACAAGGAAAACGAATTGCAGGAGGTCTTGGATTTTGTCGGGACAGTATATGAGTTTGGGGCAGACGGGCTTATTGTGCAGGATATAGGTATGTTTGCCCTTGTTAAAAAATATTTTCCCAATATTTTCATAAGCGGTTCAACTCAAATGTCTGTTCATAACACGGAGGGCGTTAAGCTCCTTTCGGAATTGGGATACGGCAGAATTGTCCTTGCAAGAGAAATGAGCCTTAAAGAGGTTGAAGAAATAAATAAAATAAAGGGAAATACGGAAATTGAAGCCTTTGCTCACGGTGCTCTTTGCGTATGCTATAGCGGAAGATGTCTTATGAGCAGTATTATAGGACGGAGAAGCGGAAACAGGGGAAGGTGCGCACAGCCGTGCAGAATGGAGTATACTTTCATTAAAGACGGCAAAGTAATTAAAAAAGGGTGTTTGCTTTCTCCAAAGGATATTTCAACAGTTGAAATAATGGATAAAATTGCAAAAACAGGCGTTGACAGCCTTAAGATAGAAGGAAGAATGAAAAGCCCCGAGTATGTTTATGAGGTCACGTCTATGTACAGGAAATATATAGACCAAGTGTTTGAGGGAAAATACAATGTTAAAAAAGATGATATTAAAGAGCTTACTCAAATATTTAACAGAGGGGGAAGCTCTTCTAACGGATATTACAACTGTCATTCGGGAGCTTCAATGATGAGCTCATCTCCCAAAAGCAGCGGTGTTGAAATAGGCTGTGTTGTCGGCACAAAGGGCAAAAAGGGACAGTGCCTTATTAAGCTCAATGATAATGTTATACCAGGTGATGGAATAGAGATATGGGCGGAGAAGCACATTGGAACAGGCATAAATAAACAGGGCGCAAAAGGGGATATAATAAGTGTAAATATTGAGGGAAAGGTAAAAAATGGCGACAGAGTTTTTAAGTCCTTTGACAAAGCACTTAATGATAAATTAAAAAAGACTTACGGTAAAATTACAAGAAGGCTGAATGTAAGTGTAAATATTAAGGTCGATAAAGCTGAAAGCTATATTGAATTTACGGATTACGGAATAAAGGTTATGGGGCAAAATGCCGAAACAGCACAAAATCAGCCTATAACCTGTGAAAGCGTAAAAGAAAGAATATTAAAGACGGGAGATACGCCTTTTACATTTGAAGTCGTAAATTGTATTGTGGGAGAAAACATATACATTCCCGTTTCAGCTTTAAACAATTTAAGGCGGGAGGCTTGCCGTGTACTTGAGGAGCACATTATAAAAAGCAGTGAAAGAAAAAGCGAAGCTGCTGTGTATAATACAGATGAATATAAAAAGGCGGATAGCATTTTAGTTACGGCAAGGGTGGGAAATATTTGTCAGCTTGAAGCCTGTGTTAAAGCAGGGGTAAAAAAAATATACTGTGAAATAAATGAAGATATTGAAAGGGCATATGACATTTGTGTAAAAAACAATGTTAAAATGTATATTGCACTGCCTTACATATCAAAAGGCGGATACCAAAAATATATTGATAAATACAAATGCTGTGACGGGTATATTGTAAGAAGCTATGTGAAAATAAATACGGATAAAGAATTAATAGCGGACTACAGCCTTAACATAATGAACAGAGCTGCGGTAAATGAAATAAGGAGCATATATAAAAATGACATAGTAACTCTTTCTCCTGAGCTTAATATGGGAGAAATAAGCAGGATAGCAGATGAAAATTGCGAAATTTTAGTATACGGAAGACTTCCTTTAATGACTACAAATCAGTGCCCAGTAGGTATTTACGATGCAGTAAAGGGAAAAGAAAAATATTGTAAATTAAGAAACAAGGCGGGTAATTATGCTTATGTTGACAGAACAAGAGCGAAATTTCCCGTAATAAGGGACTGCAATGAATGTGTGGCTTATATATTAAATTCGGCTCCGGTTTATATTTTAAACAAAGTGGACGAATTGAAAAAAACGGGAGCAGGCTTTATGCGTATGGAATTTACT
>JAUNPM010000207.1 GCA_030536675.1 Clostridia bacterium
CGCAGACAGTATAAGCACAAGAGTTGGCGCTGTAGAGGATTTTAGAGATAAGCTGTATGATATTAGCGGCAACAATATAATATCAACAATAAAAGAAGCTGAGCCGATAGGTCCTCAAAAGCTGCTTGATATAATGCTTGTTGCTCCCTGCACAGGCAACACTATGGCAAAGCTTAACAACGGAATTACGGACACACCTGTCACAATGGCATGCAAAGCTCACTTAAGGAATAACAGACCTTTGGTTTTGGCACTTGCAACAAATGACGCATTAGGTGCAAGTTTACAAAATATAGGCGGACTTATGGTGCGTAAAAATATATACTTTGTTCCTTTCGGACAGGATAATGCGGAGAAAAAGCCCTTATCAATGGTAGCTGATTTCAGCAAAATATATGACACATTGTGCTGTGCAATGGAAGGCAAACAAATTCAACCAATAATATTTTAGTAAAATCTTACAAAAAAGGCATTTCATTTAACTGTGATATGCCTTTTTTTGTGTAATTTTTTTGTCTTATTGTAAAAATATATGTAATAAACTTAAAATATTAGAAATGTTTTAGTTTATAGTTGTTACATAAATATTACATAATTCGCAAAAATTTCAATAACAGTTAATTAAACTATTGACTTTTAATCTAATTTATTATAAAATATCATTCGTAACATTTACGTAATATTTTTAATATTTAAAGAAATATTTTTTAAAAATTGTGAAATAAATGGAGTGATATTTTATGAATTATATAATTAAATTAAGATATGCCTTAGTTTTAGGCGCAGTATTCTCGTCATTATTTACATTGCATACTTTTGCAAATGAAACGGTTTTTTCAGAGCTTACATCTTCATATGACATAATAGATGTTATGCCTTCAAAGAACAGCAATCCCGATATTTATGTTACCTGCAAGGCATCAGTTGATATGAAGTCCGATTCTTCAAATGATTCAAGACAAATAAGGCTTCTCCCCTCAGGCTATAATCTTACTGTTTTGGGCGCTGAATACGGCTGGGTATATGTACAGGACGATGAGGGCAACACAGGCTATGTATACTCATCAAACGTTAAATTTAAAAACGGAGAAAAGCCCGAAAACATACCTGCCGTTGATCCTCTTGATGAAAAAAGACTTGAGGTTGTTGATTTTTCAAAGCAATATATAGGCACGCCTTATGTATGGGGCGGCACAAGTCTTACGGCAGGTGTAGATTGCTCAGGCTTTGTATACAGCATATACAAAAATTTCGGCATTACATTAAACAGAAGCTCAAGAGGAATGTATTCGGGCAACGGCATATCCGTGTCCAAGTCAGAGCTTAAGCCGGGAGATCTTCTCTTTTTTAACACAAGCGGAGGCGGTGTTTCTCACGTAGGTATGTATATAGGAAATAACCAATATATACACGCAGCAACCGTTGATGTTAAAATTTCGGATCTAAATGACAGCTATTCACAGAAAACATATGTAGGTGCAAAAAGAATACTTGCATAATAATAAAGAGTGAGGAAAGAGAAATTTTCCTCACTCTTTATTATTACATTCTTTCCAAAATTCCCTTTAAAAATCCCCATACTCTTTCAATTGAGGATATGCTTGCCCTTTCCTTTGGTGTGTGAATATCAAAAAGATCGGGTCCTAAAGATATCATATCCATATCGGGTATTTTTTCCGCTATAAGCCCACATTCAAGTCCTGCGTGAACGGTTTCCACCTTAGGCTCACCTTTATAATATTCCTTATAATAGTCCACAAAAAGATCTCTTAAAGGAGATTGAGTTTTATACTCCCAAGCAGGATAATCACCATGGCTTTCAAGAGTACCTCCGCACATTTTTGTAAGCCTTTCTATTTGACTTTTCATATACAATTTCTTTGTTATTACGGAGCTTCTCAATGCACATATAAGGGAAACGGAATTTTCATTCATTTTAACAACACCTATGTTATTGGAGCTTTCGGGCATATTAAGCTCAAGATTCATTGACTGTATGCCGTTTGGTATAAGGAGCAAAGCAGTTATGATTTTGTCTGCCGTATTTTTTGTAAACACCTTGTCGCTTCTTTCAACATTTTCACAGGTTATTTCTATATTGCTGTCGGTCAATTCATATTCCGCTCTTATTTCTTCTCTTATAAGGCTTATTGTGGCCTTAAGACTGTCACCGTCCTCACAGCAAACAACAGCCTCCGAATATCTTGGGATAGCATTGTCCTTTGCTCCTCCGTTTAAAGAGCATATTTGTACATTTTCCGTTTCAGTTATTCTGTCAAGAACTCTTGCAAGCAATTTATTGGCATTTGCCCTTTCTCTTCCTATATCAATTCCCGAATGACCGCCCTCAAGATTTGTTACGGCTATCCTTGAAAAATTTTCATATAAAGGCTCCATAAGCTCTACGGGAATTTTTGACTCGGTTTTAACTCCTCCCGCACAGCCTACCGTAAAAATGCCCTCTTCTTCCGAATCAATATTTATAAGACGTCTGCCCTCTATAAGAGTAGCGTCAAGATTTGCAGCTCCAAGCATACCCACTTCTTCATCTGTTGTAAAGACTGCTTCAAGAGGAGGGTGAACGGCATTTTCATCATCAAGAAGCGCCATTGCCATAGCAACGGCAATTCCGTCGTCGGCTCCCAATGTAGTTCCGTCTGCGTGTATAAAATCTCCGTCATATATGACCTTAATAGGATCCTTTTCAAAGTCGTGAACAACATCCGTATTTTTTTCACAAACCATATCCATATGTCCCTGTATTACTACGGGGAAATGATCCTCATAGCCCTTTGAGCCTTGTTTTTTTATTATTACATTGTTTGCATTATCCTGATGTACCCAAAGATCTCTTTCCTTTGCAAAATTCACAAGATAATCACTTACAGCCTTTTCGTTGCCTGAGCCTCTGGGAATTTGGTTAATTTTTTCAAAAAAGTATAAAACCTTGTCACAATTCATATTAACATCTCCGATTATAATTTATATAACTTATTGACTAAAAAAATTGATTGGTTATCTTATTTTCCTACAATACATTATACCCTCATATATTAATAATATGAGGAGGCAGACTGTCAAAAAACTAAACTTTTCAAGAAAAATTGAATTTCTTGCGACACCGTAATTCAAAAAGCGTCGCAGACTTTAATCCGCAGGTTTGCAATCCCGAAGCATACGGGACTTGCTTTGCGTAGCAAAGTTGCTTGTAAGGGCTTTGCCCGACCGAGGCTGGTCGCAAAACCTTGTTTTGCTGCTCGCCCAAGCAGCCAGGGACGGGGACTGGTTTGTGTACTTGCATAGCAAGAACGCAAACTACACGGCTGGTCCCTACCTTAGCATACTGCAAGAAATGCTTGCACAGAAGGATTTATCTGTCAGCGCAAGCATTTCTTGCAAGCGTGTCGACTTTATCGACACGCAGACTTAATTTTTAA
>JAUNPM010000208.1 GCA_030536675.1 Clostridia bacterium
TTTTCTTTGGCAATATTAATTGTTTTAATAAGATTTTCTTTTATTTTATATTTGTCCTGAGTACTGTCAAGGAACACATCTCTTTTAATTACGGGGACGCCCAGTTCCTGAGCGGTGCTTGCGGCTATGGATTTTCCTGTTGTCACACTGTCTACATAATACCAGTTCCTTTCTTTGGCAAGTTTAAGCATTGCTGTCATTTTTTCTTTATCCTCAGTAATTAGTGATCCCATATGGTTATTAAAACCGACGGCTTTATTTAGCTGGTCCGCATTTTTATTAAATGTTTCTTTTACTTCTTCAACAGACATATTGCCGAGAATGGGCGTTTCTCCAAGCCAGCTTCTTTTGCCTGTGTGGGCCTCCATTGGCTGATGAAGTATTACTTCCTTACCATTTTCGGCAAGTGCGTTCATTTCCGCTTGTGAATATGGCATATATGGCATAACGGCTCCGGTAAATTTAATGGGAAGAGAAAGCATTTCTTCCGTACCCGATGAATTGTTTCCAAAGTCATCTATAACGATTGCAACCTTAGGTTTTTCAATTGAAGATACATTTACTGTTTTATTATATATAAGCCTTGATAATAATAATAAAAATATGCTTAGAAGAAGTATTTCACATATTAACGATAATTTGTTTATTTTCATATTTACACCTTTCAATTTTTTTGATAAAATTAAAATAATACTGTAATTTTGCAAGATTAAAAAAATATATATGTTTAATGTAAGGAGTGTTGTTTTATGAAATTAATGTTTGCATCGGATATTCACGGTTCTCTTTATTATGCCGAGAAAACCATTGGTGCCTATAAAAACGAAAAGGCGGATAAACTGATTTTACTTGGCGATCTGCTTTATCACGGACCAAGAAATGATTTACCTAAGGATTACAATCCTAAGGGTGTTATTGCGCTTTTAAATTCGGTAAAAAATGAAATATTGGCTGTAAGAGGCAATTGTGAGGCTGAAGTGGATCAAATGGTTCTTGAGTTCCCTGTTATGGCTGAATACTGTATATTGTTTGAAAAGGGCAGAATGTGGTTTATTACTCACGGTCATAGGTTTAATGTTTCAAATCCTCCTATGCTTAAAAAAGGTGATCTGCTTATTCACGGACACACTCATATTCAGGCTGTGGAGGAACAGCCCGAAGGCTATGTGTATATAAATCCCGGTTCTGTTTCGATACCTAAGAACGGAAACAAAAACAGTTATATGATATATGAAGAGGGTAAATTTTATATTAAGGATCTTGATGGAAATATAATTAAGGAGTATGGCTTATAATGGATGTACTTATTTTTTCTTTTAATGCGGTTGCACCTATTATACTTACTATTTTATTGGGATATTTTTTGCAGAAAATTGATCTTGTGCCTGAAAGCTTCTTTATAAATGCAAATAAAATCGTTTTTAATATTGCTATTCCCTGTTATCTTTTTTACAGTGTTTATAATATAAATGATCTTGCCGATATTAATTGGAAATTAACTCTTTGTGCGGCTGCTATGGTTATTATAGTATGTATTGGGGCGGTTGTGTTTTTTTCTTTTTATACTAAGGACTGCGGTAAAAGGGGTGTTCTTATACAGTGTGCATACCGTTCAAATTATGCCATTATAGGTATTCCTTTGGCTCAGGCTATGGGCGGTGATGAAGCTCTTGCAACGGCGGCTGTTATATCTGCTGTGGGAATACCTACGTTTAATGTGCTTGCGGTCATTATACTGTCTGTTTACAGCTATGACAACAGCGGCAAAAAAAGCTCTCCTTTGGATATTTTTAAATCCGTGTGTAAAAATCCTCTTATTATAGGCGCCTGTTCGGGGCTGCTCTGCCTTGCGGTAAGAGATTATGTTGATTTTACAATTAAGGATAATATACCTTTCTTATATGAAACGGTCAAGGACCTAGGTGCAATGGCTTCCCCTCTTGCCCTTATTGTTTTGGGCGGAAGGTTTAAGGTGTCGGCTGTCAGAGAGCTTGCAAAGGATATTTCATTGGGTGTGTTATGGAGATTGATAATAGCTCCCGTTTTTTCAATAACGGTTCTTTTATGCCTTGCAAGGTATGGAGTAATAGAGCTTACAAAAGCCGACTTCCCTGCCGTAATTGCATATTACGGTTCTCCTGTTGCCGTAGGTTCTGCAATAATGGCTGAAAGTATGAATTGCCACGGCGAGCTTGCAAGGCAGCTTGTAATATGGTGCAATATAGCTTCAATATTTACTGTTTTTGCAATGATAGTTATATGTAAATATTTTTCTCTCATTTAATATTTATGCCCACTATGCCTCCCAGTCCGCCGCCTGCGGCTGCAAGAAGCATACTTATAATGAGCTTAGAGGAAATTGTGTAATTGGGTATTAATATAAAAGCGGCTATACACATTATTATGCCATAGGATACTCCCGAAACGATACCCCACAAAAGCCCGCCTCTGTTTGCGGAACGTGCTGTTATAAGTCCGCTTAATATACACACAAGAGCTGTGGTTACTTTTATTATGGTACTGATGTGTTTTTCGCTGAAATCAGTGTATGTTATGAGAAGGGCAAATATGAAGAATACAGCCATAGTAATTATGTAACTTATTAATATGCCTTTAAATAAGGCTATGACAGGTGAATTTTTGGATTTTATCATTATAAAACCTCCCTATATACTTTTGTATAAGTATATTCAGGGAGGTTTTGCTTTATTACAATATTTTATTTACAAGAGAGCTTAATTCAATACAGGAGCTTGTAATATCCTCTTGCGCAAAAATTGAGGAAACTACAGCTATGCCGCTTATGCCATAGCCCTTAAGGCTAAGTATGTTTTGACTGCTTATTCCGCCTATAGCTACTGTTGGAATAGGCACTAAGCTGTGAATTTTAAGAGCTGTTTCTTTTGACATATGGGTAGTGCCTGCTTTTGTTGAGGTGTCAAAAACAGCGCCTATGCCTAAATAATCCGCACCCTCCTCATATGCCTTGATCCCTCGTTCAAGTGTTCTTGCCGTGCCGCCTATTATTTTGTCATTGCCTAAAATTTCACGGGCTTTTTTAACGGACATATCGTCTGCGCCTAAATGTACACCGTCTGCGTTTATATCAATGCATAGCTCTACATTGTCGTTTATTACAAAGGGTATTGAGTATTTATCGGTTACTGCCTTTACACTTAAAGCAAGTTCCTTGAGCTTTTCATATTCAGTATTTTTTTCCCGAAGCTGTATAAACGTTACTCCGCCCTTAATTGCCTCTTCCACTGCCTGAGCAAGGGGCTTATTATTAAGCCATTGTCTGCTTGTTACACCATATAGCTTAAGGCTTTCTTTTGTGAATTTCATTTTAATTATCTCCTTGTTATGGTTTATGAAAAAAGAATATCACATAAATAAAAATTTGGCAATATATTTCAGCGCTTTTT
>JAUNPM010000209.1 GCA_030536675.1 Clostridia bacterium
GGGTATGGAAAAGGAAACCGCACAGAGAATAACCGACTTTTTAAGCGGCTCCTGTTATGCTTTAAGCGGCTCCATACAGCCTATTTCTAACAGAATTTATATTATAGGACCTTATGACGTGGCAATCACAGGTGAGTTTAAGGAAGAGCTTGCTGCAAGCGGCATTAAGCTGCCAAGCTCTGTTTTCCGCAGCAAACGTTATTGATATTGGAGTTTTTGCTTAAATGTAAAGTGAAAAGGAGAGATTTGATTGACTATAGCGGAGATTTTGGTTACGGCACTTAATATTTTTTATGAAATACTGACATTTGCCATACTTTTAAGGTGTATAGTTTCGTGGCTGCCTATAAACAGGAATAATTTTTTCATTAAAATTATTTACTCTCTTACAGAGCCTATTATGGGTCCCATAAGAAATTTAATCGAAAAATCACCTTTAGGGGGCGGAATGATAATAGATTTTTCACCTGTAATTGCATATTTTGTGATTTATTTTATATATTCAATACTTGTGAGAATAATATTAGCATTTTTATAATAGTTAAATTATGAACAGAAAAGAAATTTTAAACAATATATTAAACGAAGAAGAAAGACTTTTTGCCGCAAAGGCAATAGATAAAATGGAGCTGTCAAAAAAAATATATTCACCTGCTTTTACGGAATTTACCGATCCCTTTAAGGCTCATTATATAAAAAATTTGCTTTTGAATAATGGCTGTGAAATTGAAATATACGGAGGATACAATGAAAGCGAAAGAGTTAAAATAGGCTTTTTTGATGAATTTTCAAAGGTTGATTTAAATGATTTTCCTATATCTGCCGTTGAAATAAGCTATAACAGACAATACAGCAGAGAGCTTACTCACAGGGATTTTCTGGGTTCGGTGCTTGGACTTGGCATTGTGAGAGAAAAAACGGGAGATATTGTAATTGAAGAAAACAGAGGGATAATTTTTGTTGACAGTGATATTGCCGATTATATAGTTTTCAATCTTGAAAGAGTGGGGCATACAAAAGTAAAAACAAGAATTATTGAAAACTATAAGCCCAAAATGAAGGATGCTGTTTCAAAAAACATTACTGTTTCAAGTTTAAGACTTGACAGTGTGACGGGAGGAGCATTAAATCTGTCACGTGGAAAGACAGTTGATCATATAAAGGGTGAAAAGGTTTTTGTAAATTGGAAAAAAGAAACGTCGGCGTCATTTCCCGTAAAAGAGGGAGATGTTATAACATTAAGAGGCGTGGGACGTGTGAAAATAAATGAAGTAATTGGTAATACAAAAAAGGACAGAGTTCTTATAAATATTTCAATATATAAATAAAAGCTACAGGGAGGTCTTGGTATGGCTGCATTAACACCTATGGATATTGAAACCGTAGAATTTAAGAAAACACCTTTTAAAGGTTATTCAAGTGAAGAGGTTGATTTGTTTTTGGACAAGGTAATTATGGAGTTTGAAAAGCTCTATAAAGACAATGCCAAGCTCCAAGACAAGCTGGACGCAAGAGAGGAAGTCATTAAGCATTATAAAGAGCTTGAGGAAACCATAAAAAGCTCTATTGTAAGGGCTGAAAAAACTGCCGATGAAACAGTTAAAAATGCAAATGCAACTGCTGAGCTTACAACAAAAAATGCCGAAATAAGAGCACAGAATATTATTGCCGACGCACAAAAGCAAGCTGAAGATATGCTTAAGGAGGCAAACGGAGAGCTTGCCGAAATAAAGTCACAGGCCGCAGGAGCTAAGGCTGAATATGTGAAGGTAAAGAATTTGCTTAAAAATATGCTTGAAACTCAAATGAAGTTACTTGAAGGAAACAAATAGGACTTTGAAGATGAGTATGAAAGTTAAGATGAGGATTAAGGTGAAGCTATGAAAATTTTAAATGTGGATACAGGAAAAGATACTTACCCTATTTACATAGACAATAATTATGATTCTCTTGCAGAGGCTTTTGAAAATGCGGGGCTTACGGGAAGAAGCGCCTGCATAATCACAGACACAAACGTTTCTCCTTTATATGGGGAAAAGGTAAAGTCAATGCTTGAGGGGTGCTTTACAAGAGTTTGCCTGTATGCTTTTGAGGCGGGAGAAAACAGTAAAAGCTTGGAAACAATAATGGATTTTTACAGGTTTTTTATTGAAAATCATTTGGACAGAAAATCCGTTCTAATTGCCTTGGGCGGAGGCGTTGTAGGTGATATGTGCGGTTTTGCCGCTGCAACATATATGAGAGGAATTGCCTTTGTGCAAATGCCTACAACTTTGCTTGCACAGGTGGACAGCAGTGTGGGAGGAAAAACAGGCGTTGACTTTATGGGAAATAAAAATATGATAGGTGCTTTTTATCAGCCCGAATTTGTATACATAAATACCGATACACTTAAAACTCTTCCTTACAGAGAGGTTGCCGCAGGAATTGCGGAAGCCGTAAAATACGGATATATTATTGACAGGGACTTTCTTGATTATTTTATAAATAACAAAGAAAAAATTAAGAATTTAGAGCCTGAAGAAATAAATGAGGTAATATATTTGTCCTGTAAGGCAAAAGCCGATGTTGTAAGCAAGGACGAAAAAGAAATGGGACTTAGAGCTATTCTTAATTTCGGTCACACCTTCGGACACGCTATAGAAACACTTTCAAATTTCAATATGCTTCACGGTGAGTGTGTGGGCATAGGTATGCTCTCGGGCTTATATTTCTCAGCTAAAAGAGGTATGATAAGTGAAGATGAGATCAAAAGGTGTGAGGATCTGCTTAAATTCTTTGAGCTGCCTGTGAGAATAAAGGACTACAGCGCAGATGAGATTCACAAACAGATGTTTAATGACAAGAAAACAAAGAACGGCGTTATAAATATTGTTGCTCTTAAGGAAATAGGCAATGCTTATATTGACAAAAGTGCAGAGGAAAAGGAAATAGATGACGCTATAAAATATGTTAATGAATAATTAATAAAATAATAAGGTGCTGCAAATGAGGGGTGCTGCAAATGCAGCACCCTATGAATTTTTTTACAATGATTATTTAATATAGGAGGATTTTTTATGATTTTACTTCCATTAGTATTTTTTGCCGCTCTTGTGGGCATTGACCAAGCTGTTAAGTATATTACAATTTTGGTTTTAAAGCCTGTGGGAAATATAGACGTAATAAACGGATTTTTCAGTCTGACCTATGTTGAAAACAGAGGCGCCGCTTTTGGTATGCTTGAAGGCGCCAAGTGGCTTTTTGTTGTGCTTACTGTTGCCGTGTGCATAGCCTGCGTTGTGTATTATGTAAAGCTCGCCAATGAAAACAAACTTTTTATTGTAAGAGCTGCTATTGTGCTTATTTGCTCGGGAGCAGTGGGAAATCTCATAGACAGACT
>JAUNPM010000210.1 GCA_030536675.1 Clostridia bacterium
TGAGAGTAAGACAGTCTATGAAAATATCTCTTTTTGGTATGCCGTATGAAAGAGCCGTGTTCATAATTTTTTTTGCTATCTCAAAGCGCTTTTCTGCCTTTTTGGGTATTCCGTCCTTATCAAGAGTAAGTCCCAAAACTGCACCGCCGTATTTTTTAACAAGAGGGAATATTTTTTCCATTGTGCCTTCTTCACCGTTTACGGAGTTTACAAGAGGTTTTCCGTTATAAACTCTTAAAGCTGCTTCAAGAACTTCGGGAACTGTTGAATCTATCTGCAAAGGAACCTCAACAATGCCCTGAACCGCTTTAAGGACCTTGACCATCATTTCTTTTTCATCTATATCGGGAAGTCCCACATTTACGTCAAGAATATCTGCTCCTCCCTGTACCTGTTCAATTGCTTGGGATAAAATATAATCTATATTGTTATCCTTTAAAGCCTGTTTAAACAATTTTTTGCCTGTGGGATTTATTCTTTCTCCTATTATCCTTGGCTGGTCTATCACAACCGTGGTTGTAGGTGAACATATGGCAGAGGGTATTTCCTTTGTTTCAATAACAGGCTTAACTGTTGAAAGGGCTTTTACCGTTTCAGCTATAAATTGGGGATCTGTGCCGCAGCAGCCGCCTACAACTCTTATGCCGAATTTATTCATATCAAGTATATAACCTGCAAATTCATCGGGGGATACATTGTATTCGTTTGTTATGGGGTCGGGAAGTCCCGCATTGGGCTTTACCACAATGGGAAGATTTGTCCATTTGGAAAGCTCTTCAATTATCGGCAGCAGCTCTTTTGGTCCAAGAGAACAGTTTACTCCTATGGCGTCAACCCCCAAGCCCTCTAATGTAAGAGCCATTGAGGGAATGGAGCAGCCTGTAAATGTCCTCATATTTTCCTCAAATGTCATTGTGACTATAATTGGCTTATTACTGTTTTCCTTTGCTGCAAGCACTCCCGCCTTTACTTCATATATATCAGTCATTGTTTCAAAAACGATAATATCCGCATCCTTGCCTGCAATTATCTCTTCCTTAAATATGTCGTAGGCTTCTTCAAAGCTGAGTGTTCCCGTAGGCTCCAAAAGCTGACCTATGGGTCCTATGTCAAGAGCCGTAAGGGCATTTGTTCCCATACACGCTTTTTTTGCATTTTTAACGGCAGCTTCTATAAGCTCCGTTACGGTGTAGCCGCTTTCAGCCATTTTGTATCTGTTGGCGCCGAAGGTGTTGGCATATACAATGTCGGAGCCTGCGTTTATATAGCTTTTATGAATGTTTATGAGCTTATTTGGCTCTGTAATGTTTAAAACCTCGGGTATGCCGCCCACTTCAAGCCCTTGAGCCTGAAGCATTGTGCCCATTGCTCCGTCAAGTATAATATAATCCTTTTCAAGTAATTTTTTAAAATCCACAGTGAATACCTCTCTTTCTGTATTGGCAGGTCTTGTTCATAGTGCATACGGCACAGCCACGCTTTTTTTGCGGTATGGGGTTTTCTGAAATACCTATTATTGCGGTCACTGATTTGCGGGGAATAAGTATATTGTTTTCAGTGACCGTAAGTCCTATTTGTTTTCCTGCATTAATGACCTGAACAAAATTTTTCTGTATATCTATGGGAAGATCTCCGTAGCCGGGAGAAAACCGCCACGTCATATTTTTTATGTTAAGCTCGTTTTTTATTTCCATTTCAACTGCATTGCAGGCTTGCTCAATATATGCACTTGCCATTGCATCTGTTATAAGAGATGCTGTCATATCCGTAATATTATATCTTGAAATAAGTTTGTCCACCTTGTCCGAAAGGGTGCACGCCATTAAAACGGCACGGTAACAGCCTTCAAGATGATTTGATATGGAGGTGCCCGTAAGTGTCATATTTGTGTTGGCAAGGGTCACAAAATCACCGCTTATATTTATATCAAAGACCTTGTAACAATATCTTATGTTTGCGGCTGAAATAAGCTCCTGTTCGCATTTTTCAAGTATGGGTCTTATGTTTTCAATGTCTATATTTTTGTTATATCCCATATAACGCAAGGCTTCGTCTGTATTGACCTTGTCTATTTTTATCATAATATCACCTGCCGAGAAGTTAAAATAGTTTTTAATCACATAATTATAGCACATTGAAGAAGAAAGGTAAATAAATAATTGGAATAAATTTAATTTTAAAGCATATATACATATGAGGAGGGTGTAAATATGTTCAGAAAAATTTTTATTATTTTATTGGTACTTGCTTTGGCAGGCTGTACAAAATCGGGAGAAGAGAATGTTAAAACAGGCATTGTAGGTGAAAACCAACCTATTACAAGGGCGGAGGCGGCAAGAATGGCTGCTCTTAACAGCTATACCCTTGAGGAAATAAATTCTATGGAAAGAAAAATAGCCTTTGAGGACACTGACATAAGTAAGTGGTATGACAAATACATAAATGCCGCTTTCAGCTGCGGAATTATTGCAGGTGTTGACAATGAGCACTTTGCACCCGATGAATATTTGACATTAAGGCAGGCTCAATTTCTGCTGGACAAGCTGAAAGCCGACAACAAGGTGAAATTACAGTATGACCCTGAGGATAAGGACAAACCTATTCCTTACAATATTTGGGTGACGGCATTTGAAAAGGATATGAATACTCAAAAGCTCAAAGCCTGTGAGCTTAAGGTTTATGCAGACAAAAATCAATGGGGAAAGCTGGGGGACAATATGGTCATAACAGAGCTTGGAGTGACCTGCTATGACGGATATGAAAATATAAGGACAGACGATGAAATAAGCGCCATTGTAAACGGAAATGTAATTGCCGCTCTTAAAAGCATAAACCGAGTTACGGAATTTGAAAATATGGAGGTGGCTGAAAAGGGAGATAATTACATTAAGGTAAAGGTCACGGGAGGAGTAAGAAAATTTAATGTGGGAGAAAACAATGTTGAAGTAGGAAATGTTGTGGGGATAATTGTGGAGGAGGATTCATATCAAATAAAATAGAATAATTTGCTGAAATGATTTAAAAAAAGTGCTTGCAATAATATTGTAATAGTGATATAATAAATTTGTTAAATGAAGTTTCGTATGAGAGTGGGTTACGCCCACTCTCGTTTTATGTTTAATTAAAACAGGTTAGGAGGAGATCTTTTGCAGGCAAAGGATATAGTTAAATTTACGGAAGACGCAGTTATGCCCATACTTGAAAGCAAGGGCTTTGAGTTTGTGGACTGCGAATTTGTAAAGGAAGGCCCTGACAGATACCTTAGAGTTTATATTGACAAGGAAGGCGGAATAGGTATAAATGACTGTGAATTTGTGAGCAGAGCCTTAGATGAAAAAC
>JAUNPM010000211.1 GCA_030536675.1 Clostridia bacterium
AGAATAGCAGTGTTTGCAGACGGGGAAATAATAGCAGACGGAAAGCCTGATGAAATATTTAACAGAAGTGATATTCTTGAAAAGGCTAACTTAAAAAAGCCTGCTGTTATGACAATATGGGAGGCACTTGAAAAGACGGGAGCCGTAGACAAGGATCAATGCTGTCCCAAAACACCTAATGAGGTGGCAAAAGCAATTATTGCTCACAAATAAAGGGAGCTTTAAGAGGTTCCAAATAAAAAAGGAAGGAGTCATTAAAATGACAAAAAAACAAAACTTTTTGCTCAGATTGAGCATTGTATTCTCAATGGTGTTTGCAGTATGTCCAAATGCCTTTGGTATGCACATTATGGAAGGGTATCTTCCTCCCGCTTACTGCATAGGCTGGGGTGTTGTATGTATACCTTTTATTGTAAGAGGCTTCATACGCATAAGAAAGATATTTGAAGAAAACAGAAAGAGTATTACAATACTTGCTATGGCAGGAGCTTATATATTTGTTATATCTGCTCTTAAAATACCTTCTGTTACAGGAAGCTGTTCTCATATGACAGGTACGGGACTTGGCGCCATACTTTTCGGTCCCTCTGTTGTAAGTATATTGGGAATAATAGTTTTGCTGTTTCAGGCAATTCTCCTTGCTCACGGCGGACTTACGACACTTGGAGCAAACACTTTTTCAATGGCTATTGCAGGACCTCTTGTGTCCTACGGGCTTTATGCTTTGTGTAAAAAGTGCAGCTTAAATAAGAAGGTAAGTGTATTTATTGCTGCGGCGGCAGGTGATCTGTTTACATATTGTGTGACAAGTTTACAGCTTGCTCTTGCTTATCCAAGTGAAAGCGGCGGAGTAATGGCATCAGCAGTAAAATTTTTGGGTGTGTTCGCTCCCACGCAGCTGCCCCTTGCCATTGTAGAGGGTATACTTACGGTTCTTATAGTTATGGCTCTTGAAAATTATGCAAAGCCTGAGCTTAAGGCTGTTGGCTTCAGTAAGGCATAAGGAGGATTCTGAAATGAAGAAAGATACTAAAACTGTAATAATATTGTTAATACTTGTGGCTGTTATAATACTTGTGCCTCTTTTTGCTCTTAAGGGGGCGGAATTTGGCGGCTCTGATGATGCGGGAAGTCAGAAAATAGAAGAAATAACAGGCGAATATGAGCCTTGGTTTACTCCTGTGTTTGAAACGGCTTTAAACGGGGAGATCCCCGGAGAGGTGGAGAGCCTTTTATTCTGTGTACAGACAGGTATAGGCGTAGGTGTGGTCGCCTTTTTTATGGGCAGATTTGTGGAGAGAAAAAAATATGAAAAAAGCGGCGATAATAATTAGTTTCGGTACAAGTCACAAAGACGCAAGAGAAAGCAGTCTTGATGTGCTTTGCAATGAACTGAAAAATGTTGATAAAGATGTAAAGGTATATGAGGCATATACGAGCACAATAATCAAAAGAAAGCTGAAGGACCAGGGTATTGAAAAATACAATGTTGACGAAGCTGTAAACGCTGTGTTAAATGAGGGGGCAGATGTGCTTTGCGCACTGCCTACTCATATGATACCAGGGTATGAATACAACAAGGTTTTAAACACTGTTGAAAAGTACAGAAGTGATTTTAAGGAAATAAGAATTGCGCCTGCTGTGCTTGAAAGTGAAAAGGACTGTAAAAAAATTGCAGACATTATAGAAAAAATACTAAATGTCAAAAGTGAAAATGAATATATACTTATGGGTCACGGCACAGATGCCGACGCAAATGTAAGATATGAGCAGATGAATGAGGCTTTTGCCGAAAAAGGCCTTAAAAACGTAAGGATAGCATCGGTGGAGGCACACCCGAATATTGATGATGCAATATGCAATATAAGAAGTCCTAAGGAAGTTAAAAAGGTCATAGTGCAGCCTTTTATGGTGGTTGCGGGAGATCACGCTAAAAATGATATGGTGGGCAATGATGATTCTTTTGTTGCAAAACTTTGTGAATTAGGGTATAATACAGAGGCAGTAATTAAAGGACTGGGAGAATATTCCCTGTTCAGAAAAATATATAAGGATAATTACATTAATATATTAAAATAAATTTTATGCTGCTCTCGGAGGTAAATATGAACGGAGTTTTATATGGCGTAGGTGTAGGTCCCGGAGATTATGAGTTGATAACATTAAAAGCGGTGAGAATATTGAGGGAATGTGATATTATTGCAATTCCCGCAAAAAATGCCGATAAATGTACGGCTTATAAAATAGCTTTGGGAGCAGTGCCTGATATTGTTAATAAAGAGGTTTTATGCATATCCGTGCCAATGACTACGGACAGTGAAAAACTTGAATGTGCTTACAGGGATGGAAGCCTTAAAATAGAAGCAATGCTTAAAAAGGGAAAAAGCATTGCTTTTATTAATTTGGGTGATCCCGCAATATACGGAACTTATATGAAAATACATAAGGAAATTGAAAAGAGAGGATATAAGTGTTATTTAATAAGCGGAGTGCCTTCTTTTTGTGCAGTAGCCGCAGAGCTTGGAATTCCAATAAGCACGGGAAGCGAGAGCATACATATTTTACCCGGGCTTTACAAAAGCGATGAGGTGACAAAATATGAAGGCACAAAAATACTTATGAAATCGGGAGGCGGCATAGGCGATGTTAAAAACAAATTGATCGAAATGGAGGAAAAAGGCATTGCCAAGGCTTATGCAGTGACCAACTGCGGTATGGAGGGGCAGGAAATATGCAAAAACATAAAAGAGCTTGATGAAAACTCGGGTTATTTTACAACTATAATAGTTAAAGAAAATTAAGAATACGTGAAATTAAGGTGGTGAAAAATATGGCTGTAATTGCAGTATTCGGGGGAACATCAGAGGGCAGGTCAATAGGCGAAGCGTTAAAAAATACGGACATTACGGTACATATGTGCACCGTAACGGAATACGGGACTTCTCTTGTACCACAAGGTGAAAACATTATTACACATACGGGAGCAATGAATGAAGAGGAAATGGAAAATTTTTTTGATGAAATTTCTCCCCAATTGTGTATTGACGCTACTCACCCTTATGCCCAAAATGTGACCGAAAATATTATAAATGCCTGTGAAAAAAAGAATATTGAAAATATAAGGGTCTTGAGAGCTGAGGGACAGGAAAAGGGCGGAGTTATATACAGGGAAAGCGTTAAAAGTGCCGTTGAGTTTTTAAAGAAAACGGAAGGCAATATATTCATAACAACGGGAAGCAATGAGCTTGAAAAATATTGCGAAATAGATAATTATAAAGAAAGATGTACCGCAAGGGTGCTTTCATCTGCAAACGTAATTGAAAAATGACGAAGCATA
>JAUNPM010000212.1 GCA_030536675.1 Clostridia bacterium
CATTTTTTTGATAATAGCCTTTTCAACAATGGACTGACAGGCGGGAACACTTGAAAGGGTTGATTTAAAGGATTTGCCTGTAACAATAAAATTAGCGTCCTTTGGAATAAGCTCGTCCCAAGGAAGGGCATATACACTGTCAAAAAGCTCTTCAAATGTAACAGCCTGAAATCTGCCTATTATCATAAGTATTTTATCTGCGGAACGGAGCCATAAATTTGATTTGGCGATTCCGTTAATATCGGAAGAGTATTCCACAT
The DNA here is from genome assembly GCA_030536675.1 of Clostridia bacterium. GTDB lineage: Bacteria > Bacillota > Clostridia > Lachnospirales > CAG-274 > Gallispira. The sequence goes on from JAUNPM010000212.1 coordinate 261, forward strand.
AACCGTCTGATACGGATATGCCGCCGAAGCCTAAATGTTCTATTTCTCTTTTTACAACTGCCTCAAGACCAAAGGTGGCAGTTGCCTGTAATTTAAAATTTTTCATTTTATTCTCCTGTGTAAATTTTAAGTGGAAATTTTTTTAGCTAACAACAGTATATCATTTTATTTAGGTATTTGCAAATCAAAAGCCTTTACTTTTTTAAATTTAAATAGAAAAGTAAAGGCTTAATCCGGCTGTCGAAAAGTCGACAGCCTTGAAAGAAATGCTTGCATTTCTTTCAGTTAGCTAAGGAAGGAACTACCAAGTTTTCCGCAAACAAGCTGTCAAAACAGCTTGTTTACAGAAAAGTTCCTGTCCTCGGCGAAAATGCGATTTCCGCCTGCGGATCAAAGTCTGCGACGCTAATTGAAAGTTGCATGTTGCAATTATTAAAATTTTTTTATAAAAATAGGTTTATTGACAGTATTAGGCTTAATTTTTATTTGGGCAAAACTATTGAGATTTTAAATAAATCACCGTCGGTTGTAATATTCATCATACCTCCGTGAAGCTCAACAATACTTTTGGCAATTGAAAGTCCAAGCCCTGAGCCCTCCGTTGTACGGGAAGGGTCGCCTCTTTTAAATCTTTCAAAAAGTTCGTTGGCGTCAAAATCCATATTGTAGTTTGCTACATTTTTAAACGTAATGGAAACTGTTTTTTCTTCCTCTTTAATGTCAACATAAGCACGTGTATGGGGAGCGGAGTATTTTAAAATGTTGTTAATAAGATTGTCAAATACTCTCCACATTTTTTGACCGTCAATATTTACAAGTATTGAATCGGTGCTTGTTGAAACAATAAATTCAATGTTGGATTCTTCTATCTTATAGGAAAGCTCTCCTAATGTCTGATCTAAAAGAGCAACAATGTCGGAATACATTTTATCAAGCTTCATTTGTCCGCTTGAAAGCTTTGAGGCTTCAAAAAGGTCGTCTATAAGTATTTTAAGTCTTTTGGATTTGTTGTCAATAACCGATATATATTCCTTAGCCTTATCATTGTCAATATTAAGCTCCTTAAGCAGGTATACATAGCTTATAATAGAGGTCAGAGGCGTTTTCAAATCGTGAGATACGTTTGTTATCAATTCCGTTTTAAGACGCTCGCTTTTTAATATTTCATTCATATTATTTTGCAGACCTATATTTATTTTGTTTATATTGTTTATAGAGGTTGTAAATGGTCCCTTTTCCTCGGGGATTTTGTCTATATTGCCGTCTGCAAGCTCCTGAATGTAATAGCGGAGCTTGATTTCGGCAATAGTTGCCTTGAACATAACTGCTTCCACAATAATTGCAACAACAAGTGCAATGTATATTAAAAATGTTCTTAAAAGCATATTTGCTCCCAAAAGAGAAACATACATTGTGCCTATTGACCAAACCATAAATATTGCAATAAAAATCAGTATTCCCGTTAAAAAATATTTTTTTGATTTTATTGCGAGTTTTATGTCCTTAACTGCATCTACAGCATATTTTATACATTTTGACTTAAATATAAGCCTTGGGTTTTTGCAAAAATTTGCAAAGCGGCAAAAGGCAAGAGCATAAAACAAAACTATAAAGCAGGCAATAACCAACATTCCGAATGCTATAAAATAATTCCCGTTTACAAGACCTTTGGTAAGCACATATGAATGAAATTCATTGTGCCTTAAAATAAATATCACAAGTAGTATAATAAGAGGCAGTGTAAATATTGACGGAATATTTGAATATGCCGTATACAATTTGTTAAGTACTTCCTTAGTCACCTCACTGTGATAAAGATAAAGGTATGAACACAAAAGGGCTGCTATACCGAAAAGGCAAAGAGGAAGTATCGGTGAAGCCAAAACGTTGTTATACTTTATTTCTTCCTGAAGCAAAAGCATCTGTGCCCGTGTGGAGGCAGATGTTGTAACGGGAATGGAAATATCACAGGTCAAATCATATTTTGCAAAGGATTGATTAAGGAGTTCGTTATTAAATGTTATTGAAAATATGGGGTCTTCAATATTTATTGTTTCATAACTGCCTTCCTTGTAAAAATCAGTTGTATTAGTTGCAACAACTCTGCGCAGCTTATTGCTGTAAATTGAATAGTGAAAATCATTGTTTGAAAGAAGATAATCTTCTATTGAATTATAATTATTTATAGCGTCGCTTAATTCAGCCTGCCTTGCAATAAGGGTGTCAATTGTAGCATCCTCTATGTCAAAATCATAAAGACTTTCGGGGGCTTGAGATACCGAACTTTCGGTGTCGGCAGTCTGCCCCGATGTGTTTTCTTCGTCAAAGGGCTGAATATTGGCATAAAAATTACGTGGCATAGGCGCAGCATCACCTGTGGCTATATAGTTGTCGATTTCCGATAATTTAAGTGTTGCGGCATTAATATCAAAGCTGCTGTAATAAATATAATATCTTTGAAGATTTTTTGCATAGCGTATAACATTTTTGTTGATCTCACTGCTGTCTTTAAAATATGAAATATTATTTTCATTAAAGTCCAATGGCTTTTCAAAGCAGGTCAAAAATGCTGTTGATGTTAAAATAAGCGCAATTATAAGTATAAATATTGAAACCGCCTTATTTTGAGATCTTGTATCCAATTCCCCACACCACCTTTAAATATATAGGTTCCTTTGGGTTTACTTCTATTTTTTCCCTTATTCTTCTTATGTGAACGGCGACTGTGTTTTCGCTGTTTATAAAAGGCTCGTTCCACACCTTTTCATAAATTTCTTCTATTGAGAATATTACATCGGGATTTTCCATTAAAAGCTGTAATATTTTAAATTCAATGGGTGTAAGCTTAACGGGCTTGTCATCAAGCTTGACTTCCTTTGTTTTTTTGTTAAGATAAAGTCCTCTTATGAGAAGCTCGTCTTTTGTTTTTTGAAAGCTGCTGAATTTTGTGTATCTTCTTAAGTTGGATTTTACACGTGCAATAAGCTCAAGGAAATTAAAGGGCTTTGTTATATAGTCGTCTGCCCCTATATTCAAACCGAGAACAATGTCTTTATCTTCGGATTTTGC
>JAUNPM010000213.1 GCA_030536675.1 Clostridia bacterium
AGCCATATGATAATCTTGTTTTGGCTGTAACATTAAAATCAGACGGTTCAACGGAAAAATCCGTTTTGGGTTCTCTTACAGAGGCAATGAAGGCTGATTCTTCAAATGAAGAGGATTGGAAAAGATTAAAGGAGATATTTGTAAATAAGGATCTGAAAATGATTTCTTTTACAATAACCGAAAAGGGTTATGCGTTAAAGGGTTCCGACGGAAATTATTTCGGATTTATACAGGGAGATATTGAAAACGGTCCCGAAAAGGCTAAGTCAGCAATGGCTGTAGTGTGCGCCCTTATTAATGAAAGATATAAGGCTAATAAAGCGCCTTTGGCTGTTGTTTCAATGGACAACTGCTCACACAACGGTGAAAAATTGAGAAATTCCATTGTGACAATGGCAGAGGAATGGCTTAAAAAGGGCTTTGTAGACGAGGGCTTTGTTAAATATATTACAGATGAAAGCATTGTTTCATTCCCTTGGTCTATGATAGATAAAATCACTCCAAGACCTGCCGAGTCTGTAGCAGAAGAGCTTGAAAAAGCCGGCGTGGAAAATATGTCACCTGTAATTACATCAAAAAACACATATATTGCACCTTTTGTAAATGCCGAGGGTCCACAGTATCTTGTAATAGAGGATAAATTCCCTAACGGCAGACCGCCTCTTGAAAAAGCAGGTGTATATATGACTGACAGGGATACAGTAAATAAGGTTGAAAGAATGAAGGTAACTACCTGTCTTAATCCTCTGCATACGGCGCTTGCGGTTTACGGCTGTGTGCTTGGATACACATTGATAGCTGATGAAATGAAAGACAAGAAGCTTAAGAAGCTGGTTGAAATAATAGGGCTTAAAGAGGGTATGCCTGTTGTAACAGACCCGGGAATACTTTCACCTATGGAATTTGTTGATGAAGTGTTAAATGTGAGAATGCCAAATCCGTTTATGCCTGACGCTCCTCAAAGAATAGCTACCGATACATCTCAAAAGGTTGGCATAAGATACGGTGAAACAATAAAGTCCTATGTTGAGAAATACGGCGACGCATCTAAGCTTACCTGCATACCTCTTGCAATTGCAGGCTGGTGCAGATATTTGCTTGGTGTAGATGATAATGGCAACAAATTTGAGCTTTCCTCCGATCCTATGATACCTGAGCTTACGGAAAAATTAAAGGGAATTGAAGTAGGAAAGCCTGAAAGCTATAAGGGCGAGCTTAAAGATATACTTTCAAATGAAAACATATTCGGAATCGACCTTTACAAGGCAGGAATAGGAGATAAGATAGAGGATATGTTTAAAGAGCTTATTGCGGAAAAGGGTGCAGTGAGAAAGACCTTGATAAAGTATACGGCTTAAAATAAATTTAGGAGAATAATGCTTTTGGCACAATGATATTATCATTTTATTATTGGTTTGTATACTGTTTAAGCAGTATATAAATATATTCCCCCTTTATTTTATATGATTTGAGCAAAAGAGAGTGTGGAGTGATCCTGCTCTCTTTTGCACTTTATATCAGAAAATACCAATAAGGTGCTGCATTAAAAGGCTTATTAGGGTTATGCCTATCCAACAGCAAAATCCCATAAATATAGGCTTGCCTCCTGTTTTTATTAATTTAACAATATTTGTGTTTAAGCCTATAGCTGACATTGCCATAACGATGAAAAATTTGCTTAATGTTTTAAAAACGGAAAATATGCTGTTATCTAAACCTAAAAATGATGTTGAAACAGTTGTTACAATTGAGGCGGCAATAAACCAAAGTATGAAAAAGGGAAATATTTTTTTCATATCTATGGCATTGCTGCTGTTTTTTTCTTTTTTTGTTCTTATAAATGCAAGGACAAGAGTAATGGGTATTATGGCAAGAGTTCTTGTAAGTTTAACAATTGTTGCTTCATTGAGCACATTTGATGCACCTGTCATACCCTCCCATGATGAGGCTGCTGCAGTAACAGATGATGTGTCATTTACTGCCGTGCCTGCAAAAAGGGCAAAGCCTTCGTTGCTCAGACCTATTAATTGACCTAATGAAGGAAAAATAAGAGCTGCAATTACATTAAACAAAAATATTACGGAAATTGCCTGAGCAACCTCATCGTCCTTTGCGCCGATCACGGGTGCTGTTGCCGCTATGGCTGAACCTCCGCATATGGAGGAGCCTACTCCTATGAGAATTGATATTTTTGAGGGAATATTCAAGAACTTAAAAAGTACAAATGCTATTACAAGTGAAGCTGTAATTGTGGATACAATAATAGGCAGAGATTGAGCGCCAACCTGTGCTATTGTATTAAGGTTAAGACCGAAGCCCAATAAAATGACTGCATACTGAAGGACTTTCTTTGAAGTAAATTGTATGCCCGGTTGAAAGTCACTTTTGTCTTTAAAAAACAGTGTTATTAACATACCTGCAAGTATTGCGAAAACAGGACCGCCTATTACTTCAAAAATATTGCCCAATATATAGCAGGGCAGTGAAATAACAAGACAGAGTAAAATTCCTTTGTAGTTTTGGGTTAAAAAATTCATTTAAATTCCTCCTTAGTATTTACATATTTACATAAATATGATAACATATACATATCATAATGTAAAATTATGATTATTTATAAATATATAAAATAAATTTATGGAGTGTTTATGTTAGATTACAGAATTTATACTTTTTTGTCCGTATGCAAGCATATGAGCTTTACAAAGGCATCGGAAGAATTAAATATTACTCAGCCTGCAGTTTCACAGCACATTAAATATTTGGAAAGCTTTTATGACACTAAGCTTTTCAGCTTTTGCGGCACAAAAACAGAAATAACAAAAGAAGGACAAATGATATTAAATGCACTGACAACAATGGTGCACGACAGTATTCATTTAAAAGAGGCCGTAAGCCTTGAAAAGGGGAAAAGAAAACAGCTTTCATTTGGTGCAACTCTTACAATAGGTGAATATGTTGTTCCCTATCATATGAAAAAAATAATGGAAGAGTTTGCGGCGGAGGATATAAATATAAAAATTGCAAACACAAATGAGCTTTTGGAAAGCATAAATGACGGGAGCGTTGATTTTGCTGTTGTGGAGGGATATTTTAATAAAAGAGAATATGATTGTCTGACATATTCAACCGAAGATTTTATAGGTGTGGCTTCTTATAAAACAGGCAGACTGTCACTTGAAGAGCTTTTAAACGAAAGGATAATAATAAGGGAAAAGGGCTCGGGAACAAGAGCCGTGTTTGAAAATATACTTGCCTCACATAATTTGAGC
>JAUNPM010000214.1 GCA_030536675.1 Clostridia bacterium
TTTGGTCTGCCAAGCAAAGTAGGATTATCGCTTAATGAATACTGGGTCTTTGCAATGCAAACGGGAAGTTTATCATATCCCAGACCTTCAAGCCTTGCTATTTCCTTTTTAGCCTTAGCATCGATTACAACGCCGTCAGCGCCGTATATTTCTTTTGCCACTGTTTCAATTTTACTTACAATGCTGTCCTCTTCATTGTAAAGGACCTTAAAGTCGCTCTTTTTGTTTTCAAGAACATCCAAAACCTTATTTGCAAGCTCAATTCCGCCTTCTCCGCCTTTTTCCCATACCTTAGAAACAGCAAAGTCCGCACCCATTTCTTCACAGCGTTCCTTAATATAGTTTACCTCTTCTTCCGTATCTGATACAAAATTATTTAAAGTAACAACAACGGGCACACCGAATTTATGAAGATTTTCAATATGCTTTTCAAGATTGCAAAAACCGTTTTTAACAGCCTCTAAATTAGGTTCATTAAGCTCTGTTTTTGCAGCGCCGCCGTTATATTTTAAAGCCCTTACAGTAGCCACAAGCACAACGCAATCAGGCTTAAGCCCTGATTTTCTGCACTTAATGTCAAAAAACTTTTCCGCTCCAAGATCGGAACCGAAGCCTGCTTCTGTAATTGCCACATCACTTAAAGCCATTGCCATTTTTGTTGCCTTAACAGAATTACAGCCATGGGCAATATTTGCAAAAGGACCGCCGTGTATAATAGCGGGAGTATGCTCAAGAGTTTGTACTAAATTAGGCTTTATTGCATCTTTTAAAAGCGCAGCCATAGCACCCACCGCATTAAGATCCTTTGGTGTAACAGGCTTTCCGTCATATGTATAGGCTACAACTATTTTTGAAAGCTTATCCTTTAAATCATCTATATTTTCCGCAAGACATACAACAGCCATAATTTCAGACGCAACAGTAATTGTAAATCCGTCTTCTCTAGTTGTACCGTTCAGCTTACCGCCCACACCTACAATAACCTGTCTTAAAACTCTGTCATTAAGGTCAACAACTCTTTTCCAAGTAATGCTGTTTGTATCTATGCCAAGAGCATTTCCCTGATGAATATGATTGTCAAGCATTGAAGAGAGAAGATTATTTGCAGTTGTCATTGCATGAATATCTCCTGTAAAGTGAAGGTTAATATCCTCCATAGGAACGACCTGAGAATATCCGCCTCCGGCAGCTCCGCCTTTTATTCCCATACAAGGTCCTAATGAAGGTTCTCTTAAAGCAACAACAGATTTCTTACCTAACTTATTTAAGGCTTGTGAAAGACCGATAGTTACCGTAGTTTTGCCCTCTCCCGCAGGAGTAGGGTTAATTGCCGTAACAAGCACAAGTTTACCTTGTTTTCCATTGTTTTCATTTAGGAGTTCATCTGAAAGCTTTGCTTTGTATTTTCCATATAATTCAAGTTCATCGGTGTTAATTCCGAATTTTTCCGCAACACTTGCAATAGGTTCCATTACACATTCCTGAGCAATTTGTATATCACTTTTCATATTAAAATCCTCCTATACGATTTACTCTTCTCAATTATCATTATTTTAACTCTATTGAAGAATATTGTCAACAAATTTGTAAATTCTTTCCCTTTGCACTAACATAAAAATTTAAAACATTGTATGATCAGTGTTATATTCTTTACTTTTTATCATTTACATATTTCATTTAAAAGTCCTCTGCAGCCTTCACATATATCCTCATACGTCTTATTAAAATTTCCCGTATACCATGGATCAGCAATGCTTTCACCTTTTCTGTCAGTAAAATCCAAAAGCAAATGCACCTTTTTATCCTTGTCAATGCCCGTAATTTTTTCAATATTCCTTAAGTTGTTGCTGTCCATTGCAATAATAAGATCATATGCATCGTAATCGGATTTTTCAAGTCTTACCGCTCTGTGTTTCCCGCAATATATACCTTCTTCATAAAGTTTTTTCTTCGTTCCTCTGTGTATGCCGTTGCCAATCTCTTCAAAACTTGTGGCAGACGAATTAATAATAAAATCTTTATCGATTCCCCTTTCTTTAACCATATGCTTTAGCACAAATTCAGCCATTGGGGAACGGCATATGTTGCCGTGGCAGACAAACATTACTTTTATCATATATTTAAACTCCTTTAATTGTAGGTTTTTTCTTAATTTTTCGGCATTTTACAACATTTAATTTTCTTTATAATCGGCATATCTCAGTATAAATTAACATAAGTTTTCGGTCAAAAGTTATAAAACCATATATTATTTACAACTTTACAACTCATTTACTGACTTTGATGAAGTAAACATCACTTTTTCTTTTTATATTTATACATATATTACCATTCTAATTACATTTGCATCAATTGTTTTAACTGTTCAATATTTCCACTTTGTATAGCACCAATATTTCTTGCGATTCTTTCCTCCGACCAGTTCCACCATTGAATATCCAATAATGCAGAAATGGTTTCTTCCGGGAATCGTCTCTTTATTGGTTTCGCCGGAACACCGCCAACAATCGTATATGACGGAACATCTTTTGTGACAACTGCACGGGTTCCAATGATCGCTCCGTCTCCAATCGTGACACCAGCTAAAATAACAGCTTCATAGCCAATCCAAACGTCATTTCCAATGATAATATCGCCTTTATTATCCCATGCCTTCGTTACGCCTTTTTTCTCTAATCCCCATTCCTCAAAAAATAGAGGAAATGGATAAGTGGACAATGAAGATAGCGTGTGATTGGCACTGTTAAAAAGAAATTTTGCTCCACAAGCAATGGAGCAAAATTTCCCAATCTGCAATTTGTCATGGTTTATCGGATAGTGATATAATACATTGTTCTTCTCAAATAACGTCGGGTCATTTGCAAAATCATTGTACATTGTAAAATCTCCAATCGTTATATTGGGATTCGTGATTACATGTTTCAAATAAATAGTTTCTTTATCGCCTGTACGGGGATAAATCTGTTTTACTGGAATAGTCATTTAAAATCCTCCTGTTAATTTGAATACTGTCTATTTAACTATTCCAGATAAAGCAATGCAGAGTTTCACCTAAACCACCTCTCTTTTGATTTAAGGATAATTATATACGCTACTCGATTGAAAAACAATAACCATGTGATATTTATGAGAAATATCACACACCTTATTAAGTAGTTCAAAGCCTTGTATAATCAATGTTCCGAGACTTTTTGATACTGTTTCCTATTGTATTTGTATCCCACTGTTAGATATCTGGGGTTACAAGTTGGATTGGCGTGCGCC
>JAUNPM010000215.1 GCA_030536675.1 Clostridia bacterium
AACGGGAAAGGCTGATATAGCATATATGGGGCCTTTGGCTATAGCTCTTGGCAATGAAAGAGCGGGAGTTGAGCCAATAGCTATGAAGGCTGATAACGGAGATAAGTCAAAGGCAATTTATCATTCATTGCTCATAACAAACAGCAAGAACACGGATATTAATTCAATTGAGGATATTAAGGGAAAGACAATGGCATTTGTAGACCCGGATTCAACATCAGGCAATCTTGTTCCTTCTGCAGAAATAATAAAAGCCTTTCCCGATGAGAAGCTGACTTCCGACAGGCTTCATACAAACGGTGATTTCTTTGAGGCAGTAAGTTATTCAGGCAAGCACCAAGCAGGTTTGCAGGCTGTTGTTAAGGGCGATGTGGACGTAGTACCCATTTCCGATCAGATACTTGAATCTGAAATTGAAAATAACAATGTAAATGAAGCCGATGTTAAAATAATACATACATCAGATGATATTCCCGCAGAGGGCTTTGTTGTTAAAAAAGATATGGATCCCGATTTAAAGAATAAGCTTCAGGACTTTCTTATTAACTATGACAATGCAGAGTATTTTGACAAGGTCATAAAGAATAAGGACGCACGTTTTGTTGAAGCAAATATTGATGATTATAAAGCCATAATTGAGTTAAATAAGGTTCTTAACAGTGAGGAATAAAAAATGGGATGTCTTTTGAAATTTAATAATGTAGTTAAAATATATGGTTCAGATTCGGTTGCTCTTGACAATGTTTCTCTTGAAATAAATGAAGGTGAGTTTGTGTCTGTTATAGGTCCCTCAGGCTCAGGCAAGACAACATTCCTGCGTTCAATAAATAAACTCATTCCCATAACAAAAGGGGAAATTTATCTTGACGGTGAAAATATTTCAGATAAAAAGGGCAGAGCTCTCAGAATGTGCAGAAGAAAAATAGGAATGGTATTTCAAAATTATAACCTTGTTTACAGACTTTCCGTAATTCAGAATGTTCTCCACGGCAGACTTGGCTATATGACAGGCTTAAAGGGTATACTAGGACGCTACAGCGAGAAGGACAAAAAAACTGCCGTAGATATTTTGGGGGAATTGGGACTTCAGGATCTTATATATAACAGAGCATCAGACCTTTCGGGAGGGCAGAAGCAGAGAGTGGGCATTGCAAGATCGATTATGCAAAATCCTCAGCTTTTGCTGTGTGATGAGCCTATAGCCTCCCTTGACCCGTCAAGCTCAAAGGTCATTATGGATATGCTATATAGTATGATAAAGAAAAGAAATATTGCCTGTATTGTTAATTTACATCAGGTTGATGTGGCTAAAAAATATTCCACTAGGATCATAGGCTTAAGCAAAGGCAAAATAGTTTTTGACGGAAAGCCTGAGGAGCTTACAGACAATATGATAGAAAAAATATACGGAACAAGCCTTGATAACCTTATGCTTGGAGGGAATGAGGATGCATAACAAAATGGAAATTATAAACCGAAGTGAAAAGAAAATGTACATTATATTTGGGGCAGTAATTATTGCACTTTGGTCTGTAAGTACTTTTATAACAGATTTCAGCATTGGTGAGCTTTTTGCAAACTCGGAGCTTTTTTGGCAGTTTTTGACAGAGGATTTTTTCCCGCCCAAGCTGCCAAAGGGCAGTGAGCTTGTAAATATACTAAAAAGTGTGGCAACAACTCTTGCTATGGCAGTGTCTGCAACTGCGACAGCGGGAATATTTGCGTTTTTTGTTTCACTGTTCGGAAGTGAATATATATCACCCTTTCCTACTTTTGCAAAAGCAGTTAGGGGCTTTGCCACATTTATAAGAAATATTCCCGCACTTGTATGGGCATTTATATTGTTTTCATCTCTTGGTATAGGTATAGGTGTAGGCTTCTTTGCACTTTTTATAACCAGCTTTGGATTTATGGTAAGAGCTTTTGTTGAAACAATGGACGAGGTGTCTAAGGATTGTGTGGAAAGCCTTCTTACTGTCGGGGCAACATTTCCCGAAAGGGTCATAAACGGAATCCTTCCGTCCTGCATTAATGGATTTATATCCTGGTTTTTATACTGCTTTGAGGTCAATATAAGAGCTTCAACAATTGTGGGTATGGTAGGAGGCGGAGGTATAGGTCTTGTGCTGTTTTCCTATCTTAAGAGCTTTAAGTATCACACTTCATTTGGAATAATACTTATTATTGCACTTATGGTAATAGCGGTGGATATGTTTACTAACAGGTTGAGAAGGGAGATGTCTGAATGATCGCTGATGAATTATCCGTTAAAATGCCCGAAACCCTTAAGGTTAAGGAAATGTTGGTATACGATAAAAAAGGAAAAATTTCTGTGCGCTGTAAGAACGGAAACAAATTTACAGCCTGCTTTTTTATAGGCGTTGTTATATGCACATTGATAAGTTTCTTGTTTTTGGACGTTGACTGGCTCAAGCTCATATCAAGAGTGCCGTCAATAGGAGAGGTGTTCATTAAACTTTTGGAGCTTGATTTTAGTAAAATGGATCTGATCGGTGAGGCATTTACGAAAACTGTATCAATAGCATTGCTTTCCACTATATACAGCATAATTTTAGGGCTTATATTCGGTATGATAGCTGCTGAAAATATATTTAGAATACATATTCTTTCTGTTATGGTAAAGTCATTCTTTACTTTTTTAAGAGCTGTGCCGACTCCCGTGTGGGTCCTGCTTATGCTTGTTTGTATGGGATTTGGACCGTCTGCGGGCATTGCGGGATTATGTGTTCATACAACTGCTTTTTTTACTAAATCCTTTTCTCAGAGCTTTGAGGATATTCCCTATGAAACAATAGAGGCACTTGAGGTCACGGGAGCAAATAAAATTACTGTCTTTACAAATGCTGTGCTTCCTACTGCCTTTTCTCAGCTTATAGCTTGGATAGGTATGAGGTTTGAGATCAACTTTTCCGAGTGCGCCATACTTGGTATGGTGGGTGCAGGCGGCATAGGCTTTGTTATTTCAAGCAATATTCAGGCATATGAGTATGGAACGGCAGGCGTCGCAATTATATGTGTGTTTTTGTTTGCTGTTGTTATAGAGAGATTGTTTGTAAAAATAAAAGAAAAAATAAAATGATATTTCTTAAGCCGATTTATAATATTATTATTGTAAGTCGGCTCTGCGTGTCGATAAAATCGACACGCTTGCAAGAAATGCTTGCATTTCTTGCAGTATGCTAAGGTGGAGACCAGCCGTGTAGTTTGCGTTCTTGCT
>JAUNPM010000216.1 GCA_030536675.1 Clostridia bacterium
TTAATATTAAGAGCTGCGAAACAGTTGCTTTTGTAGGACCCTCGGGAGGAGGAAAAACTACACTTGCAAGCATTATTTCAAGATTTTTCGATCCTCAAAAGGGTGTAATAAAAATAGGAGGAACGGACATAAAAAATATAAGCAAGGAAGAGCTTATGAACAATATTTCATTTGTTTTTCAAAACAGCAGACTTATAAAGGCTTCAGTTTTTGAAAACGTAAGAATAGGGCGGCCCGATGCAGGAAGAGAGCAGGTCATTGAGGCTTTAAGGGCGGCACAGTGTATGGATATAGTTGAAAAGCTCCCTCAAGGCATTGACACGGTCATAGGAACAAAAGGCGTGTATCTTTCGGGAGGGGAACAGCAGAGAATTGCAATAGCAAGAGTTATGCTTAAAAATTCACCTATAATTATACTTGATGAGGCAACGGCATTTGCCGATCCCGACAACGAAAGCAGAGTGCAGAAGGCATTTTCAAAAATGGCGGAAAACAAAACCGTAATTATGATAGCTCACAGACTTTCAACAGTGGTAAATGCAGATAAAATATTTGTGCTTAAAGAGGGAAGCGTTGCAGAAGAGGGCACTCACAATGAGCTTGTAAATAAAAACGGTATTTACGCTTCAATGTGGAGGCAATATCAAACTTCCGTAAAATGGAAGGTGGGAGGTGTTGGAAATGATTGAAAAATTGCAGAAAAAATATGCTCTTTCAAGGCAGGGCGCTGTTAATCTCATAAAAAGCTGCATTGCCTGTGTATTTCAGAATATATCCTTTATGCTGCCTGTGTGGATATTATATAGTATTGTAAACGACCTTATAAACGGTGGTATCCCAAGGGGCAGGGGCATAGTGTACATTGCAGGCTGTGTGCTTTGCATTGTTTTTATACTTGTGACAACTTGGATACAGTACAATGCTGTTTTCTTAAGCACATATGTTGAAAGCGGAATAAGAAGAATTTCACTTGCGGAAAAGCTGAGAAAAATACCATTGTCATATTTCGGCAAAAAGGATCTTGCGGACCTTACAAGCACAATTATGGCTGACTGTACTTTTCTTGAACAGGCATTTTCACACTTTATACCAGAGCTTGCAGGGTCATTGATATCAACCACTTTAATTGCTGTCAGCCTTTTGTTTTTCAATGTAAAAATGGCACTTGCAGCATTGTGGGTACTGCCTGTATCATTTCTTATAGTGGGCTTTTCATCTAAGGTGCAGGATAAGCTGAAGGGCAGACAAATTGAGGCAAATATGGCTTGTGCCGACGGTATTCAGGAGTGTATTGAAACAGTAAGGGATCTTAAGGCAAACAATGCTGAAAAAAATTATATGAAGGGTCTTGAAGAGAAAATACACAATGTTGAAAAAAGAGCCGTCATATCGGAGCTTGGAACTGCGGCATTTGTGGTTTCCGCAACCCTTGTTTTAAAATTGGGCATTGCAACTGTTGCCCTTACAGGCTCCGTCCTTTTAATAAAGGGTGAAATAAACGTAATTACGTTTTTTATGTTTCTTCTTGTTGTGTCAAGGCTTTACGATCCGCTTCAAGGAGCACTTCAAAATCTTGCCGCCGTAATATCAGCAAGAACAAATATTGCAAGAATGAATGAAATTTTGAATCACAGTGTTCAGGAGGGCAGTGAGGAGCTTACAAACAAGGGCTGTGACATTAAATTTGAAAATGTGGGATTTTCATACAATACAGGTGAAACGGTTTTGAAAAATGTTTCATTTACGGCAAAGCAGGGTGAGGTCACTGCCCTTGTAGGTCCTTCGGGAGGTGGCAAAACGACTGTATCAAGGCTTGCGTCAAGATTTTGGGATCCCCAAAAGGGTAAAATAACAATAGGCGGTATGGACGTTTCAAAAACAGCCCCCGAAACACTTCTTTCATTGTATTCAATAGTTTTTCAGGACGTAACATTGTTTAACAATACTATTATGGAAAATATAAGAATAGGCAAAAAAGGAGCAAGCGATGAAGAAGTCATAAGGGCAGCTAAGCTTGCAAACTGCGATGAATTTGCGGAAAAGCTGCCCGACAAATATAACACAATGATAGGTGAAAACGGCTGTGAGCTTTCGGGTGGTGAAAGACAAAGGATATCAATAGCAAGAGCCTTCCTTAAGGACGCTCCCGTTATTCTTATGGACGAGGCAACATCATCACTTGATGTTGAAAATGAAACACTTATACAGTCTGCTCTTTCAAAGCTCATAAAAAACAAAACCGTAATGGTAATTGCTCACAGAATGAGGACTGTTATGAATGCAGACAAAATAGTTGTCCTTGACAAGGGAACTGTAGTTGAAGAGGGCAATGCAGAAGAGCTTAAGAAAAGGAACGGCATTTTTGCGGAAATGGTCAGACTTCAAAGCGAAAGTAAGGATTGGACAATTTAAAAGGTTATATAAAAAATCGACAGATATAACTGCCGATTTTTTATATTATTTGATTCCTGCTGATATTTTCAGCTTGCTTTTAAAAATAGGTCCTATTATTGCGGCTATAGCTATTTTTATAATGTCAACTGCTATAAAAGGAATTACACAGAGCTTAAGTATTTCGTAAATTGTTTTATCTCCGTTTAAAAAGGCAAACCAAGCCGTTCCAAAGGCATAAACAACAATAAGCCCCAAAAGCATACCCAAAGCGGATATTAATTTGTTGTTATAAAATTTGTTTATTACAATTCCGCTTATAACAGCTGTGAATATAAAACCTACTATATAACCGCCCGTAGGTCCCGCAAGTTTGCCTATTCCTCCCGCAAAGCCTGAGAAAACGGGAAGCCCCACAGCTCCCAAAAGCATATATATTATATAGCTTAAAACTGCGTTTTTTGTTGAAAGCATATAGCAGGATATGTATATTACAAAATTTGTAAGCGACACAGGTATGGGACCTATTGGTATTGATATGGGACCCATTATGCAAAATATTGCGGCAAAAAGTGCTGTAATTACCATTTCCTTTGTTGTTAATTTCATTGTACTTACCTCCTGTAATTAAAGAGTATATCATATGATCTCTTGAATGTCAACCTTTATTATAAAATATTGGTTTACATTGTGTGTGACAAAAATTAAATTTATTAAAGCTTTGGTAACATAATGTTTACAAATTCACAAAAAATTCATTTTTCTCTTTACAAATCTATAAAAATAATTTATAATAAGATGATATTGTTAAATCTTAAATAAGTAAAAATATCTGTTAAGAGGTGAG
>JAUNPM010000217.1 GCA_030536675.1 Clostridia bacterium
CGCCCTTGATGCAGAAACCGAGAAAAGGGTTATGGAAAATATAAAAGCCCTTGGCATAACCCTTATAATTATTGCTCACAGGCTTAGTACAATAAGGGATTGTGACGAAATACTTGTGTTTAAAAACGGTGAGGTAGTTGAGAGAGGAAACCATAATACTCTTAAAGAACTAAAGGGCTTTTATTATGAGCTTGTGTCGGATATGGGAGAGTGATAATTTTGCTTGAAAATGAACTTAACAGGCTTAAACAAAAGCGTGATGAAAATATGCAGGCGGCTTATGTAAATATTGTAAGCTCCAATGTGAAAAGCTATAGAAGTGAACTTGAAATAATTCTGGACTATTTCGGAATTGATTATAATTTTGAGGCAGATACATTTGAAAAACAGCTTGAGGAAATGAAAAATAAGTTTGATATAAGCTACAGAATAATAACTCTTAGTGATGGATGGCATAAAGATAGTATGCTTCCCTTGTTCGTAAGCGGAAAAGCCGTAGTTCCTGATTTCAGAGGTAAATGCTCCTTATACAGAGGGGATAAGCGTATTTCTATATCTGATAAATATGCAAAGGAATTTGATGATAAGGCACTATGCTTTTACAAAGGCTTTGTAAATGATAAAATTAGCAGATTATCTCTTATAAAATATATGCTTAAATGTATATCTGTTAAGGAATATGCAGTGTTAATTATTTCAATGATTGCTGTAATGGTTTTTTCAACGGTTATGCCAATGGCAGAGTATTACATATTCAACAATCTTATTCCGGCAGGTACAAAAAGTGATATTATTCCCATAGGCTGTCTTTTATTTGGCGTTATTGTAATATCTCTTGTTATTTACATATACAGGGGATTTGTTACGGCGAATATTCCCTTGTGTGTAAGTGCAAATTTACAGGGAGCTGTTATTTCAAGACTTTTAAGGCTTAAAGCGGGATTTTTTACTGAACAGAAAGCGGGAAGTTTAAGCAGCAGTATTATAAAAATAACTGATATTTCGGAAATGTTTTCGGGAGATACCATAGCTGCATTAATGTCATTTGTACTTTCAATTATATATGCTTTTGAAATATATATTTATGCAGGGGAATTTATAGGCTATGTATACCTTGCATTTACTGTTGTTATTATACTTACGGTTGTAAATGCTATTTTTGTTGACAAATACAGCAGCATTTTTTCTGAAAAAACAAATGAAATGACAGGCTTTGTTTATGAACTTTTCGGAGGAATGGAAAATGTAAAGCTGAATAATGCAGGCTCGGTTATGTTTAACCGTTGGAGCGGCTTTTATGCTGACAGCCTAAAGGCCCAGAAAAAGCCTATTATTATTAAATATTATAATGGCATTTATGCTCTTGTTATTTCGTTATTTACACTTGTTATATTTAGAACGGGCATAAGAGAACAGACATCGGCGGCAGGTTTTATTGCATTTATGTCCCTTTATGGCTTATTTATAGGTTCGGTGGGAGGAATTTCAGCTGTGCTTAATGCCGCCGCAAACTTTAATTCTGCTTATAACCAGCTTGAAGGCTTTTTTTCGGCTGAAATTGAGAAAACTGAAAAAAAGCAGAGCATTGATAAATTTGACGGAAATGTGGAATTTTCAAATGTTTATTTTAAATATCCCAAAAGGGACAGCTATGTTATTGAAAATTTGAGCCTTAATATAAAAAAGGGACAGAAAATAGGAATAACAGGCAAAAGCGGCTGCGGAAAGTCTACTCTTATACGGCTTTTACTTGGCTTTGAACAGCCTGAAAGGGGCAGAATATTTATAGATAATAAGGATCTCAATGAAGTAAATTTATCAAGCTATCGAAGAAAATTAGGTGTAGTACTTCAAAGTTCAAAACTCATTCCGGGGGATATTTTTTCAAATATAACTCTTACAAGTTCGGAATCAACCTATGAGGAAGTAAATAAGGTTGTGGAAATGGTAGGACTTAAAGAAGATATTGATAAAATGCCTATGGGTTTACATACATTTGTATCTGATGATAATTTGACAATATCGGGAGGACAGAAGCAGAGAATACTTTTGGCAAGGGCAATTCTTGGAAAGCCGTCGCTTCTTATACTTGATGAGGCAACAAATGCCCTTGACAACATAACACAAGCCGCAGTAACAAGGTACATTGACAGCTCGGATACAACGGCTGTTATAGTAGCACACAGATTATCTACAATAAAAAATTGTGATAACATAATTGTCCTTGACGGCGGAAAAATTGCAGAGCAGGGCTGTTTTAATGAACTGCTTGAAAGAAAGGGTGTGTTTTATGGATTAGTTAAGAATCAAATGTAAAAATAAAAAAGGAGGAAAATGTTAAATGAATAAAAAATTTAAAAGATTTTTTGCATTTGTAATGGCATTTATAATGCTGCTATC
Organism: Clostridia bacterium; assembly: GCA_030536675.1. Lineage (GTDB taxonomy): Bacteria > Bacillota > Clostridia > Lachnospirales > CAG-274 > Gallispira. The sequence goes on from JAUNPM010000217.1 coordinate 2,401, forward strand.
AAGTAATGTGTTTGCGGCGGAAAATGATAATTACATTTATGTAACTGAAATTGATATTGAGGATGAGGTTAAAGAGAGTAATTTATTTTATATTGCCTCTTCTGAAATAGAAATGGGGGAAAATTCAGACGGTCATTACCTTGTAAGAATAGGCAGAGGCGGAGATGTATCACAGGAAGCCTCCGTTGTTGTAAAAATGAGTGATATTACCGCAAAATACGGTAAGGATTACAAGGTATATCTTTATAATGGCGGATTGTTTAATGAAGCAGATAAGGATAAGAATGCTCTTTCAGTTATGGAAATGATTGAAGGAGAAGATCATACGGAGTTTGAAATAAATGATACGGAAGAGCTTATAGAAGATATTGAAGAGGGGGTAATATCAGGCAGTGCAATTTCCGAGGGAATAGCCAAAGGCATTAATGAGGCTGTAGCTGTAAATAAAGCCGCAAAGGGTGAGGATAACAGTGATTATATTGAAGCTGCCCATAGTGCGGAGGTTGTTGAGGCTGAAGCCTTTGATAGCTTAGATGTTACAGAAGCAGAAACGGAAATATTGTCAGAAGAATCCAGTGAAAATGCAGAGGATTTAAGTACTCTTGCCGGTGCAAAACAGGCTTTTACAGGCATTGAGTCTGACAGAGTAAAGCCAAAGGCATCAATGGACATTATTGACCAGTTTGAGCAGTTGCAGGCTTATCAGGACGTTGCTGATACAATTTCAGACGCTATGACGGGAGCAACCCTCAAAATTGATTTTAAAGAGGGCGAAAGTGATAAATATATTGAAATTGTACCAATAGATAATAATGAAAGCGACAG
>JAUNPM010000218.1 GCA_030536675.1 Clostridia bacterium
AATCCGTAAATTCCGCTTTGCTTAATATAAATGCTTCGGTGTTTTCAGCTCTTTTAAAGCTTGCACCCATATCAAAGGATATAATACGGCTGTTTCCTTTAGGTGTGGAGAAAACAATAATAATTTTGCTGTTTTGTATTGATATGTGGCAAAGCTTTACGGGACCTTCATAAAGAGTGTTTGCTTTTGATATGCCGCTGCTGTTTTTTTTCACATATATAAGTTTGTTTGTTCTGAATGTGGATACTACGGCGGCAATATGTATCTCATCTTCTGTTACTGCAAGGGAATAGTCGTTTATTTTGTAGCCCGATGAATAAATAAGTTTAAATTCACTTATATTGTTTGAACTTATTTCTCTGTAGCCTATTTGCTGTTCGGGAACTTTTTTTGAATAAAAAAGTATGTAATTGTTTTCTATATTTATTATTTTGGTTAAATTGTTTTCGGGTATATATGTGTCAAGTGTTAGGGGAGCAGACCAGCTGCCGTCTTCTCTTCTGTGCTGTTCGGTAATATATTTCTCGCCTAAGGTCTGCCTGCTGTAAAAAAGACGTAAGCTGCTGCCGTTTAGTATTCCGTCTATTTGGAGTGTAGACTGCATTTCAGAGGACGCTCTCAAAACCATTTTGTGAGGCTTGTCGCTGCTTCCTATAAAAAGATTTTTACATTTGTCAAAATAAAGTATAAGGGGTTCTCCCTCACAACTGCGGATAAGGGAAAAATTTTTGTATGCGTCACTTGCTATTGCTTTTGGCTCGCTCCAGCTCTCGGCAACAAATTTTCTTGTGTAAATACAATTATTTTCAAAATATACGGTATATATACCGTCAGAGTTTCTTACTATATAACTATTCATTAAATCACTGCTCCTTTCTGATTTTATTTTATGCCGTAATGGATTTTGTAGTACAAAAAGCTACTTGGGTATTTCCAAATTTATTAATTTATGGTATAATAACATTAAAAGTAATTACATTTACGTTAATGTGATTATATTCTTTAGGAAAGGGAAACATACTTATGAATGATAAATCTGATTTTAATAAGATCGTATATATTATTATTGCAGTACTGTTTGTTGTAATTATATTTATTGCGGTTTCTGTGGCTTTGAAAAATAACAGAGAATTAAAAAATAATGAGGAAGAAAGTACAATTGTTTTTGAAACGGCTACGGAAAAAGAGGTTTCAACCAATGAGGCTCAAATATCCGAGATCAAGGAAGGAAATCTGCCTTCCCTTCAAGAGCTTTCGGAGGCGGGGCTTGAAAATGTTATGCAGACCTCAAAAATAAATCAGCAGTTTAATTTATATAATTATGAAATAAAAGACGGTGAAATTATATACAGCTATCTTGCAAATGCAGTGACAAACGGTGAAAGACTTTATGTTAGAGCAAAGCAAATGACGGAAGATGAATATAATAATATGCTGCCTGCAAACGATGTGCAAACAGGCAATATAGATAATGTAACAGTGGTCTTTAACAACAGGAATGTTTACTATGTGAGAGAAGGACTTGATTTGCCCGAATATATCAAAAAGTCTGTTGATGATGGAAAAATTGTTGTAAGATATGATGATAATTCCATAGGTGAGCTGTTACCTATGCAGCAAATGATGTGGTATAATAACGGTATCGGATATACTCTTGAGTCCATAAGAAGAAGCTATAACTATGAGGATATGTTAAAGCTGACGGAAGATTTTTTTAATGCATCAAAATAAATTTATATTTTATATTAAGGGGATAGATCTAATGTTACTTAAAGATTTTAAAAAAATTCATTTTATCGGCATTGGCGGCATAAGTATGTCAAGCCTTGCCGAAATACTCCTTCAGAAGGGGAAAGTCATTTCAGGCTCTGACGGAGTGAGGACAGCGGTTACGGACAGTCTTGTTAAAAAGGGCATAAAGGTCGTAATAGGGCAGGAAGCAAAAAATATAACAGATGATATTGACCTTGTTGTATATACGGCTGCTGTAAAAGAGGATAATCCCGAGCTTGCTGCCGCAAGAAGGTCACAGGCAAAGGTCATAGACAGAGCCGAGCTTGTGGGTATGCTTATGCTTGAATATAAGCACCCTATTTCCGTTGCGGGAACTCACGGAAAAACTACCACTTCTTCACTTGTTGCCGAAATTCTTATGGCGGCAGATACAGATCCTACCGTTTCCATAGGAGGTATGCTTCCAAGCATAGGAGGCAATTATAAAGTGGGAAATGATGATTATTTTGTGCTTGAAACCTGTGAATACTGTGACAGCTTTTTGAAGTTTAATCCTCATTCCGCAATTATATTAAATGTGGATAAGGACCATATTGATTATTTTAAAAACTTGGATAACATATACAAATCATTTAATAAGTTTGCGAAAAGACTGCCAAAAGAGGGCTTTCTTATTATAAATAATGAAATACCCAGGCTAAGTGAAGTTATTGACGGTATAAGGTGTGATTATGAAACCTACGGTAAGGATGAAAGTGCCGATTGGTATGCTGAAAATATAAAGTATGATAAAGAAGGACACGGCTCTTATACAGTAAATCACAAGGGTAAAAGAATAGCTGATGTTGTGCTTTCGATTCCAGGTGAGCATAATGTTTATAATTCTCTGGGAGCTTTTGCCCTTGCCTACAGATATGGCATAAAAACCGAGGATATTTTAAAGGGTATGGAAAATTACAGGGGCACTGACAGGAGATTTCAGTACAAAGGAAGTTTTAACGGAGTAAAGGTTATTGATGATTATGCTCATCATCCTACGGAAATTGAAGCAACCATTAACAGTGCAAGAGCAAACGATATTGGCAGACTTTGTATAGCTTTTCAGCCTCATACTTATACACGAACATTTGAGCTTTTTGAGGATTTTGCGAAAGTTCTTTCAAAGGCTGATGTTGTGATGCTTTTGGATATTTATGCGTCAAGAGAAAAGGACACGGGACTTGTAAACAGCAGTGATTTGGCGAAAAGAATTGTCGAACTTGGAGGAAATGCAGTATATTGCGGAACATTTGAAAATGCCGAAAATTATATTGTAAACAATTGTAATCCACAGGATATGTTGATAACTATGGGTGCGGGAGATATTGTAAAACTGGGTGAAAAACTTGTTTTACGGGAGTAATTCACAAAGTTATCCCACTTATCCACAATTATAAAACATAAATTTGTGTGGAAAAATATAGTTATCCACAAGCT
>JAUNPM010000219.1 GCA_030536675.1 Clostridia bacterium
CACGGACTGCCTGTTGAGCTTGAGGTTGAAAAACAGCTTGGCATAAGCGGCAAGCCTCAGATAGAGGATTACGGTGTTGAGCCCTTCATTAAAAAGTGTAAGGCTTCCGTATTTACCTATGAAAGCCTTTGGAGAGAAATGAGTGACAGAGTAGGCTTCTGGGCTGATATGGATAATCCTTATGTAACCTATCACAATGATTACATTGAATCAGTGTGGTGGGCTTTAAAGCAGATATGGGATAAGGATCTTTTATACAATGGTCATAAAATTGTGCCTTATTGTCCGAGATGCGGTACCGCACTTTCTTCTCACGAGGTTGCACAGGGATATAAGAAGGTCAAAGAAACTTCCTGTGTATGCCGTTTTAAGGTTAAGGATGAGGACAATGTTTATTTCCTTGCATGGACAACAACTCCTTGGACGCTTCCTTCAAATGTGGCTCTTTGTGTAAACAAGAGAGAAACATACAGCAAGGTAAAGGCAAATGACGGAAAAATATATATTATGGCACAGGCTCTTCTTGATGAAATATTGAAAGAGGGCTATGAGGTTATTGAAGAGTACAGAGGACAGGATCTGGTCGGTACTGAATATGAACCCCTTTTCCCTTATGCAAAGCCTGACAAAAAGGCATTTTATGTTGTGGAGGCTGATTATGTAACTCTTACAGACGGTACGGGTATCGTTCATATTGCTCCTGCCTTTGGTGAAGATGACGCACAGGTGGGAAGAAGATACGATCTGCCTTTTGTTCAGCTTGTAAACGATCAGGGCTGCTTTACGGAAGAAGTTGAGGGTCTTGCAGGCGTATTTGTTAAAGACGGTGACAAGGAAATATTAAAAAGACTTGAGGAAAGCGGAAAGCTCTTTGCGGCTATTCCTTTTGAGCACGATTATCCATTCTGCTGGAGATGTGATACACCTCTCCTTTACTATGCAAGAGATACTTGGTTCATTGCAATGACTAAGGTTAGGGATAAGCTCTTAAAGAACAATGAAACAGTAAATTGGATGCCTGACAACATTAAGCACGGAAGATTCGGAAACTTCCTTGAAAATGTTATTGACTGGGGTCTTTCAAGAGAGAGATACTGGGGTACTCCTCTTCCTATTTGGGAATGTGAGTGCGGCTATAAGCATACAATAGGTTCTATTGCAGAGTTAAAGGAAATGAGTGATAATTGTCCTGATGACATTGAGCTTCATAAGCCTTATATTGACGCTGTTGAGCTTAACTGTCCTAAGTGCGGCGGAAAAATGCACAGAGTTCCCGAGGTTATTGACTGTTGGTTTGATTCAGGCTCTATGCCTTTTGCCCAGTGGCATTATCCTTTTGAAAACAAGGAAATATTTGATGAAAATTACCCTGCTGACTTTATATCAGAAGCTATTGATCAGACAAGAGGCTGGTTCTATACATTAATGGCTATTTCCACTCTTATTTTTGACAGGAGCCCTTATAAAAATGTTATAGTTATGGGTCACGTTCAGGATAAGGATGGAAGAAAAATGTCTAAGCATTTAGGTAATGTTGTTGATCCTTGGTCTGTCCTTGACAATCAGGGTGCTGACGCCGTAAGATGGTATTTCTATGCAAATTCCGCTCCGTGGCTTCCAAACAGATTTGATGACAAGGCTGTAAATGAGTATCAGAGAAAGTTTATGGGTACTCTTTGGAATACTTATGCTTTCTATGTGCTCTATGCCAATATAGATAATTTTAATCCTATGGATTATAAACTTGAATATGATAAGCTGGCACCTATGGACAAGTGGGTATTGTCTAAACTTAATTCTCTTGTTAAGTTTGTTGACAAGTCACTTGATAATTATAAAATTACGGAATCAGCAAGAGCAATGGCTGACTTTGTAGATGAGCTTTCTAACTGGTATGTAAGACGTTCAAGAGAAAGATTCTGGGGCAAGGATATGCCACAGGATAAAATAAATGCTTATATGACATTGTATACTGTCCTTGAAACTATGACTAAGCTCTCTGCTCCGTTTACACCGTTTATGGCTGAAAGCATTTATCAGAACCTTGTTGTAAGGAGTGACAAAAACGCACCTAAATCAGTGCATTTATGTGATTTCCCGGTTGTTAATGAGGATATGATAGATGACAAGCTTGAAGTGAATATGGAGCTTGTGCTCTCAATAGTTGTAGCGGGAAGAGCTGCAAGAAATACTTCAGGAATAAAGAACAGACAGCCAATAGGCAATATGTATGTTCAGTCTGAAAGACATCTTGATAATGAATATTACGACATTATACTTGACGAGCTTAATGTTAAGAATATTGAATTTGTGGAGGATGCTTCCAAGTTTACAAGCTACAGCTTTAAGCCACAGTTAAGAACACTGGGCAAGAGATACGGCAAGCTCGTTCCTGCCATAGGAGAATATCTTAAGTCAAATGACGGCAATGCTCTTATGAATGAGCTTAAAAATAACGGTGTCATCAAGTTTAACATTGACGGCACGGATATTGAGCTTGCAGAGGAGGATGTTCTTACGGAAACTGCTCAGGCTGACGGATTTGTGGCTGAAAGTGACAAGGGAACAACAGTTGTGTTAAGTACCGTGCTTACTCCAGAGCTTATTGAAGAGGGCTTTGTAAGAGAGCTTGTTTCAAAAATACAGACAATGAGAAAAGACGCAGGCTTTGAGGTCCTTGACAGAATCAAGGTTTATTACAGCGGAAATGAAAAAATAGGCAAGATATTTGCAGATAATAAGGAGTCTATTTCAGTTGATGTTCTTGCTGATGATATTTGTGAGGGAAGCTCAGAAATAAGCAAGGAATGGAATATTAACGGTGAAATGGTTACTCTTTCAGTTGAAAAGCAGTAATATTTAAAAAGTAAGCTATATATTTATTTAATAAAAAAAGGATTGCACATTAAAATGTACGGTCCTTTTTTTATGGGTTTTATTCGGCAGGCTTTCTTATACAATCATTGGCTATAAGTCCGTCATATACAAAGTCTGTAAGTATCGTATATGCAAAATCGTTTAATCTGCTGCCGTTTTCTTGTAAAAATACTGAGGGGACAATGCCCTGTTTTTGCTGTTGTAAATCTGCATCGGCATATTCTAATTTTGTTTGGGACAGGTTGTAGTTAGAAAGAAAATTACGTACGTTTAAATAATGAGAACCAAAGGCATCATTCATTATTTTATCATATTCAGCCATAGA
>JAUNPM010000220.1 GCA_030536675.1 Clostridia bacterium
GTATTATACTTGCATACCCCTTTTCATTCCTTATTGCAAGGACTGTATCAAAGAGAAAGGCACTGCTTTATATGCTTGTAATAATTCCCTTCTGGACAAATTCTCTTATTAGAATTTACGGCTGGAGAACATTCTTGGGAACTAACGGCTGGCTTAACAATATTTTGCAGGCGCTTAATATTACAAGTGAGCCTATAGAATTTTTGTTTAACAGAGGTACAACAATACTTGGTATGGTATATTGCTTGTTTCCTTTTATGGTCCTTCCTCTTTATACGGCAATAGAAAAGCTGGACACCAGTCTTTTGGAGGCGTCCTCCGATTTAGGGGCAAGGGGATACAAAACATTTAAAAACGTAATATTGCCATTGACAGTAAGCGGTATTTTTTCAGGCTCCATTATGGTGTTTATACCTACCTTGGGTTTCTTCTTCGTATCCGACATACTGGGCGGAGGAAATTCCGACGTTATAGGTAATCTGATTGAAAGACAGTTCCAAAGCGGAAACAACTGGCCTTTGGGTGCGGCACTTTCAATTACGCTTATTGTAATAACGCTTTTACTTGTAAAGCTGTATCAAAAATGCGGCGGCAATATGGAAAATCTGGGGGTGTAGCATATGAGCAGAAAAGGAAAAAAGAAAGTAAAAAAGGGATTGAGCATTATATACTGCACTCTTATATATTTGTTTTTGTTTCTTCCCATAACGGTTATAGTTGCAAACTCCTTTAATGCCACAACATCTAAGCCTTATTTAAGCTGGAAGGGCTTTACATTTGACTGGTATGTTAAATTGTTTGACAACAGTGCTTTAATTGAATCATTTGGAAACACAATACTTATTGCTGCTTTATCAACCTTGCTTGCAACCTGTGTGGGAACTCTTGCGGCAGTTGGTATGTACAAATATAAATTTAAGGGAAAGGGTGCAATAGATTCATTGCTTTATATACCCGTTGTAATTCCCGAAATAGTATTGGGTATTTCACTGCTTACATTGTTTACAAATGTACATATTCCGAGAGGAGTGCTCTCACTTGTGCTTGCACACACAACATTCAGCATTCCATATGTAATATTCAACATAAGGGCAAGACTTTCGGGATATGACAATTCAATTGAAGAGGCATCAATGGATCTGGGGGCAAACAGAATAAAGACATTTTTTAACATTACACTGCCCGTACTTGCTCCGGGAATCGGCGGAGGTGCTCTCCTTGCCTTTACATTGTCAATAGATGATGTAATAATAAGCTATTTTACAAACGGACAGACAAAGACCTTCCCCTTAAAGGTTATGGAAAGCATTAAGAGCGGTGTTTCTCCCGATGTAAATGCACTTTCAACACTTATTCTTATAGGTACTGTAATACTTGTGTCAATTACACAATCAGGATTGTTAAATAAAAAATCAAAATAAATCAAAAAATCAGAAAGAGGCGATCATTATGAAAAAATTTTTATTGGGTTCTATGGCGGCATTGATGATGCTTACGGGAGTTGGCTGCGGAGGCGGCGGAGATGAAAGTGCTTCCTCAGAGCAGGGAGGAGAATTGAACCTGTATGTTTGGACTGAGTATATACCTCAAACGGTAATTGACAAATTTGAGGACGAAACAGGCATCAGTGTCAATATGACAACATTTTCTTCAAATGAGGATATGCTTGCAAAGGTCAAGGCTGAAGAAGAAGGCGCCTTTGACATTATTCAGCCAAGTGACTATATGGTAAAGCAGGTAATAGATCAGGGGCTTGTGCAGGAGCTTGACAAGACAAAGCTGGATTGTCTTGATAACTTTGACAGCGCTTATTTAAATCCAAGCTATGACCCCGACAATACTTATTCATTGCCTTATTTAGGCGGTGTAGGTGGAATTGCCGTAAATACGGAGAAAATTACGGACGAAATAGATTCTTATGATGATCTGTTTAATCCGGACTATGCAAATCAGATAGTTGTGCTTGATGATTACAGAGCATTAATAGGTATTACGGCTAAAACACTTGGATATGATTTCAATGAAACGGATACTGCAAAGCTTGAAGAAATTAAAACAAAGCTTATGACCTTAAAGCCAAATATCAAGTTATATGACAGTGACTCACCAAAGTCAGCACTTATTTCAGGGGACTGCAATCTTGCTTTCTGCTGGAGTGCCGAAATTGCTCTTGCAAATGCTGAAAATCCTAATATTGAAATAAGATTCCCTGAAGAAGGACCTTATCTTTTCTTTGATAACTGGTTAATTACAAAGGGTGCTAAAAACAGCGACAATGCATATAAATTTATTAACTTTATAAATGAGCCTGAAAATATGAAGCTGGTTCTTGAGGAATTCCCTTATATTTGTGCAAACAAAGCAGCTGTTGATTTAATGGACGACAGCTATAAGAACAATGAGGCATGCAATCCGCCTGCCGATGTAATTGCAAAGGGTTCATATGTTGAGAATTTGGATTCAGATACACTTGCAATTTATGACGCAATGTGGACCGAATTGAAAAAGTAATAATTAAAAAGAAGTAGAAGTAGTATAAATTACCCATAAAAATAAGTAAAAGCGGTAATTGAATATAAGCAAAATAAATTATAAAATATACTCATAAAAGATAGTAATACGGGCTGCTTTAAAAGCAGCCCCTAAAATTAAAGGGAGGCAATAATATGAGTTATGAACAGGTAAGCAAGGATCTTGAAAAGGTAATAGGATATATACACAGCGATGAATTGACTGACGCTGAAAAGAAAACAATTACGGAGGATACGGTAAATTATTTTGACAACTATGTAAGCCCCGGCTGGCTTAAGTACAGAAAGTCTGTTTCAACAAACGGCGCTACTGTTGAGTGGAAGGATCACGATTCAATATGTGAGGGCTTATACGGTGAAGAATTTATTGACTGCTTGGGCGGCTTTGGTATTTATACCTGCGGTCACAGAAATCCCGAAATACTTGATACAGTTAAGGCGCAGCTTGACCATCAGGCTTTACATTCACAGGAGCTTTTGGATCCTTTGAGAGGATACCTTGCAAAGGCTGTTGCAGACATTACACCGGGTGATCTTGAGTACTGCTTTTTTACAAACGGCGGTGCAGAGGCTGTTGAAATGGCTCTTAAGCTGGCAAGAATAGCAACGGGAGGTAGATGGTATATTTCAACTGTAGGAGCTTTCCACGGAAAATCAATGGGAGC
>JAUNPM010000221.1 GCA_030536675.1 Clostridia bacterium
TTTCTAAAAGGTGTTGATTTTGTTATAAAGTTTTAGTATAATGGGATTATGAAAGGAGAGCAGTTTGCAGTGAATGAAAAAAATTGCGGCTTTGGAAGTGAAATGGAGCCTTTGGAATATTCGGTTATGAAAGATGTAATAAAAAGAGGTATGACCATAGCTACTGCTGAAAGCTGTACAGGCGGTATGGTGGCGGCAAGGCTTATAAATTATCCCGGAGCATCTGCCGCTTTTGTAAACGGTTTTGTTACCTATACAAATGAAAGCAAGCACAGACTTTTGGGGGTTAAAAATGAAACTCTTGAAAAATACGGTGCTGTAAGTCCTCAAACGGCAGAGGAAATGTGTACAGGCACAGCAAGGGTAAGCGGAACGGATATAGGGCTTTCAACAACGGGAATTGCAGGTCCCGGAGGAGGAAGCAAGGAAAAGCCTGTGGGACTGGTGTATATAGGAGTTTATATAAGAGGAAAAGTAGTTGTTAAAAAGCTGTTAAATAAAGGTTCAAGAGAAGAAATAAGAAAAGCGTCCACAGAGGCTGTAATTGAACTTTTAGGCTGTGAAATCAAAAATACGGAGGATCAATATGGCAAAGAAAACTAAGATTTTGGATTATAATGCTGAAACAGAAGGTAAAGAACAGGCGCTTAAGCTCGCACTTAAGCAAATTGAAAAGGCCTTTGGAGAAGGCTCGGTTATGAAGTTGGGAGGGAAGGCGGATCTTTCAATTGAAACGGTTCCAACGGGCTGTCTTTCTCTTGATCTTGCACTTGGAATAGGTGGTATACCTAAGGGAAGAATAACGGAAGTATTCGGTCCTGAAAGCAGCGGTAAAACTACCCTTGCATTGCATATTGTTGCGGAAGTGCAAAAACTTGGAGGAACAGCGGCTTACGTAGATGCGGAGCACGCTCTTGATCCCGCATATGCAAAAAAGCTTGGTGTAAATATTGATGAGTTGTATGTTTCACAGCCCGATTCAGGTGAACAGGCTCTTGAAATAACAGAAACAATGGTTCGTTCCGGGGCAATAGATATTATAATAGTGGACTCTGTTGCGGCACTTGTTCCAAAAAGTGAAATAGAGGGTGAAATGGGTGACGCCACAATGGGCGGACAGGCAAGACTTATGTCACAGGCAATAAGAAAGCTTGCTTCAATAATAAATAAGAGTAATTGTATAGTTATATTTATAAATCAGCTGCGTTCAAAAATAGGAGTAATGTTTGGAAGCCCCGAAACAACAACAGGTGGAGCGGCTTTAAAATACGGAGCTACAATAAGAATTGATATAAGAAAAACAGACGTTATTAAAAACGGCAATGATCTTATAGGAAACAGAACACGTGCAAAGGTGGTAAAAAATAAAGTTGCACCTCCCTTTAAAACTGCTGAATTTGACATTATGTACGGTACGGGTATAAGTCATATAGGAGATATTCTGGATCTTGGTGCCGAATGTGACATAATTCAAAAAGGCGGAGCATGGTACAGCTACAATGAAAAGAGGATCGGACAGGGCAGAGAAAATGCAAAGAAGTTTCTTCAAGAAAATCCCGATATTGCTCTTGAAATAGAAAATAAAATAAGAGAGCATTACGGATTAAATGCGATTACATACAATAACGGTGAAAACAAAGAGGCTGCCGAAGCAAATACAGCTGAGGTAAATAAGGTTGAAGCCGATAAGACCAAAAGTGATAAGACAGAGGAAGAACCGGAAACAATAGTACTGCCGGAGCTTGATGAAGAGTGATATGCGTGAAATAGAAATAGGTTTAAATGAACAGCATCAGAGAATAGATAAATTTCTGATGAAATATATGAAACTTGCACCAAAGTCTTTTATTTATAAGATGCTTAGAAAGAAAAATATAAAGCTGAATGATAAAAAGGCTGAGGGAAGTGAAATTCTTAAACAGGGTGACAATGTAAAAATTTTTATTTCCGATGAAACCATAAACAAGTTTAGTGGAAGTGTTAATATAAAAAAATGCGGCAGGGATTTTGCTGTTATTTACGAAGATAAAAATATAATAATATGCGGGAAGCCCGAGGGACTTATTGTTCACCCTGACAGAGAGCATAAAACAAATACGTTAAATGATCAGCTTTTGTATTATTTGTATTGTAAGAATGAGTATGATCCAAAGGGGGCAATGGGCTTTGTCCCCTCAATATGCAACAGGCTTGACCTTAATACGAGCGGAATCGTTACAATGGGTAAAAATCTTGCTGCTGTACAAGAGCTTAACAGAGGATTCAGGGAAAGGCTTATTGATAAATATTATTTAACGGTTGTAAAAGGTGTTGTTGAAAAAGAGGGAATTGTTGAGGGCTACCTTGTTAAAAATTGTGAAAATAACACTGTGAGGCTTGGCAATAAAGATAACGGCGGTGACTATATACGCACATTATACAGACCAATAAAGTCAAAGGCTGGATATAGTTTGCTTGAAGTGAAGCTGGAAACAGGCAAAAGCCACCAGATAAGAGTATGTATGAAAAATATAGGTTATCCCATTGTAGGTGACAGGAAATACGGAGATGAGGAAGTAAATAATTTTTTTGATAAAAAATTTGGTTTAAAAAATCAGTTTCTCCACAGTCACAGGATAGTAATGAATTTTAGCGGGGGCTGTCTTGATTATATTAAAGGAAAAGAATTTGTTTGTGATATGGATGAAAAGAAAGAAAAAATTATTGAGTTTTTATTTAAATAATTGTTGAAACTTGTCATCAAACAGTGTATACTAAAAGTGAATATTAATTAAGGAGAATTTAAAAATGAAAGCTATTATTTTGGTTGCAGGTTATGCAACAAGATTGTATCCACTTACAAAGAATACTCCTAAGCCTTTGTTAAAAGTAGGGGGAAAGGCAATTATTGATTACATTATTGATGAAATCAATAGTTTAGATGAAGTTGATTCTGTTTTTGTAATAAGTAATCACAAGTTTGCAAAAAATTTTGAGGAATGGGCGGAAAATAAAATAAATACAAAGCCTATTACGGTAATAGATGACGGAACGGATTCAGATGAAACGAAAAGGGGAGCAATAGGGGATATATTATATACGGTTGAACAGGGGAATATTGATGATGAAGTTGTCATTATTGCAGGGGATAACCTGTTTACATACAGCCTTAAGGAGTATTTTGAGTTTTACAAGGAAAAAAATGCCGATT
>JAUNPM010000222.1 GCA_030536675.1 Clostridia bacterium
AGTACAAAATACAATTATAAAGAAATCGAGAAAAAATGGCGTGACCGCTGGGAAAAGGAACCTGTAAATCCAAGCGGCACAGACAAGCCAAAATACTACTGCCTTGATATGTTTCCGTATCCTTCAGGCAACGGACTTCACGTAGGTCACTGGAGAGGATACGTTCTTTCAGACGTTGTCAGCAGATATAAACTTTTACAGGGATATGAAATTCTCCACCCAATGGGTTGGGACGCTTTCGGTCTGCCTGCCGAAAACTATGCTATTAAGACAGGTACTCACCCTTCTGTAGCCACTCAAAAGAGTATTTCTAATATTAAAAGACAGGTAAATGACATTGCCGCAATTTATGATTGGGACAAGGAGATAAACACTACAGACCCTAAATATTACAAATGGACTCAGTGGATATTTATTCAGATGTTTAAAAATGGTCTTGCTTATGAAAAGGAAATGCCTCTTAACTGGTGTCCAAGCTGTAAATGCGTCCTTGCAAACGAGGAAGCAACAAACGGAGTATGCGACCGCTGCGGTTCTCAGGTAACAAAGAAAAACTTAAGACAGTGGATGCTCAGAATAACAAAATATGCGGAAAGACTTCTCAATGACCTTGATAAGCTTGACTGGCCCGCAAAGGTCAAAAAAATGCAGTCCGACTGGATAGGCAAAAGCTACGGTGCTGAAATAGATTTTAATGTTGAGGGCACTGACAAGTCAATTAAGGTTTATACAACAAGACCCGATACTCTTTACGGTGCAACATTTATGGTTCTTGCTCCCGAGCACTCAATAGTTAAGGAGATAACAACTCCCGAGTACAAAGAGGCTATGGATAAATACGTTTATGACGCAAGCACAAAGTCAAACGTATCCAGAATGACTGATAAGGAGAAAACAGGTGTATTTACAGGCTCTTACGGCATCAATCCTTTAAACGGAGCTAAAACACCTATTTGGGTTTCAGATTATGTACTTGCCGATTACGGAACAGGTGCAATTATGTGTGTTCCCGCACATGACGACAGAGATTTTGATTTTGCCAAGAAATTCGGTCTTCCCATAATACAGGTCATAAGCAAGGACGGTAAGGAAAGCGATTTAAAAGAAGCCTATACGGAACCCGGAATTATGATAAATTCAGGAGAATTTAACGGTATGCCTTCAGAAGAAGCAAAGGCTAAGGTTCCCGACTATATGGAAGAAAAAGGCTTTGGCAAAAAGACAGTCAATTACAAGCTCCGTGACTGGGTATTTTCAAGACAAAGATACTGGGGCGAGCCAATACCTCTCATTCACTGTGAAAAGTGCGGTATTGTTCCCGTTCCCGAGGAGGATCTTCCCGTTATTCTTCCAAATGTTGAAAGCTACAAGCCTACGGATACAGGTGAATCACCTCTTGCAGCTATTGACGACTGGGTAAATGTAAAGTGTCCCTGCTGCGGCGGAGATGCAAAAAGAGAAACAAACACAATGCCTCAGTGGGCAGGCTCTTCATGGTACTTCTTAAGATATTGCGACAATCATAATGATAATGAGCTTGCAAGCAAGGAAGCACTTAAAAAATGGCTGCCTGTTGATATGTATGTAGGCGGTATAGAACACGCAGTTCTTCACCTTCTCTATGCAAGATTTTACACAAAATTCCTCTACGATATAGGTGTAGTTGAATTTGACGAGCCTTTCAAGCGTCTTTTTAATCAGGGTATGATAACAAAAGACGGCGCTAAAATGAGTAAAAACAAAGGCAACGTTGTTTCACCCGATGAAACAGTTGAAAATTACGGCTGTGACTCTCTCAGAATGTATGAGCTTTTCATAGGACCACCCGAATTGGATTCAGAATGGGATGATAACGGTATCGACGGTGTTTACAGATACCTTAATAAGGTTTGGAAATTTGTAGATGAATACAAAGATAAGATCATTGAGCCTACTGCCGAGCTTGAAAGAGCAAAGAATAAAATGATTTATGAAATCACAAACAGACTTGAAGCTCTTACACTTAATACAGTTGTTTCAGGCTTTATGGAATTTACAAACAAACTTATTTCAGTTGCAAAGGATGCAGGGGGTGTTGATAAATCATCTCTTGAAACCCTTGCTGTATTACTTTCACCCTTCGCACCACACATTGCGGAAGAAATATGGGAAGTTTTAGGTCACAGTGAATCTGTATTTAAATCAAAATGGCCTTCTTACGACGAGTCAAAAATTAAGGAGGATACCATTAATATTGCAGTACAGCTTAACGGCAAGGTGCGTGCAAACATAACAGTTTCAGCAGATGCAGATAAGGATACTGTCCTTGCGGCAGCTAAGGAAGCATTGGGCGATAAAATAACAGGAAACATTGTTAAAGAAATATATGTTCCCGGCAGAATATGCAATATTGTAGCCAAATAATACAATTTATATAAAAATTATTTAAAGCTAAACACCCTCGATATCCGAGGGTGTTTTCATATTATTCTCTAGTAAATATCTGTAGTAAATACAAGTCGATATTATATTTTAAGGTGTTACAAATGATGCACCAGTATATATCCAATCTACCCACACGGTAGTTCTTGCACCTCCGTTTGAAGGAAATGTTGAAACAACGCACATTGACCACAGCCCCGTATCTGGATCCTGCTGTCTTATTCTTGTTGTGTGAGTTTCCTGTGACTGGCTGTAAACAACATCGTCTATTACAATATTTCCCGTTACGCTTGTGTTGTTATAGGTGGAGCTTTCTATTGAACCGCCGTCATAAATACTTGTGCGCCTTATATCCGCAAGTATTGGGACAGAAACATCAGCGGGGCTTATTATAAGCCTTATTGCAGATGAAGAATTATATTGAACCGTAAATAACAGCTTACCTATTGTTATTGCGGCTGAGCTTCCCGCATTTGACAGATCGTAATTATAGTATTTTTTATTTGCCATAAGATTGGGACTTACTATTTCACCATTGTCGGTTTTGAAATTAACCTTATAGACAGTTTCACTGTCCTCGGCAACTGTTATTTCGGGGGCAGGTCCCGTTGCTCCTCTTTCACCCTGAGGCAGTACAAAATCAAGAGAAACACCGTTTTCCGTATCATTTGCAGTTACACTTGCTTCTTCTCCCGAAGCTACATTTCCTACCTCAACAACAGGTACAGCCCC
>JAUNPM010000223.1 GCA_030536675.1 Clostridia bacterium
CTGTTTTTCGTTTCGAAAAGTTCGGGAGACGTCCATTTCTCTGTTTGCAAAATGTGATTGACTAAGAGAGATGTCATATTTTATACTACAAGTTTTTGTAAATTCTCATGAGGTTTTCCGCCTCCGTTTCTATATTATAACCCGCTTTAGTGATAAGTTCAGTATTTCTTTCGCAACGTTCTTGACGAGACAATTCGTATTTAACATTACCGAGATATTCCGCCCAATAGTCAGCACCTTTACTTAAAGGTAATTGAATTACATCTTCACCTATGTTTACCATTTTAGTTACAGCATCCGAAATAATGCATGGTAGACCTGATGCCTGTGCTTCTACCACAGACAATGGCATACCTTCATAAATAGAAGGAAAAAGGAAAATATCCATTGCTTGTAACAATTCAGGGATATCAGAACGCAATCCAGCCAATATCACACAATCATTCACTTTGTTCTTATCTATCGCCGCTTCTACAAGATGACGTAACTCACCATCACCAATCAGCAATAATTTTGACTTTGGCTGCAAGGCATGATATTTAGCAAATACTTCAATAAGAAAGGAGTGATTTTTTGCTTCCATGAATATACCGATATGGCCTACCACATATTCATCATCTTTAAAACCAAAGACACACCGCATTGTCTTTCTTTTATCTACATTGAATATAAAAGGTTCCACTTTGATAGCATTACGCAAAATAGTAAATTGTGTTTCACCATAAAGCCATTCACCAGCTTCAATAGAACAAGCTATAGCCTGAGTGAACGAACGCCTATATCCAGGCAACAATAATTTATTTAAAATTTTATGTTGGCAACAACTAGAATGATTATGTATAATTCTTGCCTTTATACCTAACCATTTTGCAATTTGTAATTCCAAAACAGCTGTAGCACTGTTTCCATGTATATGAACAATGTCATAACTTCCTTTATACATTATGCGACATAATGCCATTATATAACGAAATAATTGCTTCTGCCGATGTGGCAAATGAATGATTCCACACCCTAGAGATTTGAATTTATCTATAACATCATTGTTTTCTTGTACCGTTACCACTATATCAATTTTATAATCACTGCTTCGCTGTAAGACTGAAATATAATTGAATATATGAGTAGTTATGCCACCTAGATCCAAACCATTTAAATTCTCAACAAGTATTCTTGTCATTTTAGTTTCTGTTTTTCAATATTTTATAAAGTTTAAAGTATGGAAAAGGAATTTTAAGCAAGCATTTTAAAAAACCTATTTTCCATTTACTAGACAATAAATCATTTTTTAAACATCGAGGATTAAACACATAATAAATAAACGACTTACTAGAAACTAATGAAAAAGTCTCTCCCTCATCAAAAAATCTAAATTTTGCCAACATCTTTAAATCCTTTCGAGAAGGAGATAATCCCACTGCTTTTAAATTCGCAAACAACACATCCGGAGTGAAAGGAATATATTTTACAAACTCTATTGCTTCTATATCATTAATGAAATCTAGAGCTGCTGACTGAATTTTTTCTACAATATAATACTCCTCTTGTAATTCGCCATTCATTTGATATTCATAATCATATCTCTCTGCCACAAGCCATTCATTTTTGTCACGAATATAGTTTTTTACAGATCCTTTTTGCTCTAAAAACAATGTTTCATAAAGCCCAACAAACGGACTTCGTTTATCCACACTGTTTACATTATTATAAAAATCGAACAAATATCCATGTAATGATAGTTTTCCATCATTCATATTTCGTTTATAATAATCAGCTACCCCTGTATAATAACCTAAAATTTCATTTTCTATACCTATTATTCCCAGTGACTTTTGAAGAAATCTCTGCATACCACCTGACCACCCTATATCCACAACTGCAAAACGTCCTTCAACGTGCATTTGCTTCATATATTCACACATTAAGACAAATTCTTTTTTTGAGTTTAAAATAATCTCATTCTGCAACTCATTATATAAAAGCATTAATCTATTTTCTTCCAATATGGTATTTCTATAGAAATAAGAATTTAAATCATATCCATATTTTCTAACTAAAGCTATATGATCAATAATATTTAATCCAACTCCATCAAATATTGACTTCAATGATATCCTTTTGGAAGGTGACAGCATGGTCAATAAATTAATAAATGATGGATCATTCCACAAAATGGGTACTCGCAAACTCCTTCTCGATACTTCTAAATAATAACTTTTCAGCCTCTCATCTTTGTTAACAATATCGAATGCTTTTTTCATGATAAGCCCATCACGAGCAAAAAAATAAATCTTATTAAGATCTTCTTTTTGAAAATTTTTAATTAGCCAATGAATATATCCCCATAATAAAGGACCCAAACATCTATAGCCCAAATATTTAAAATAATCCTCTTTTGTTTGACACATATAATCAATGACATTATTTAATAGGGATAAATAGCTTGTATTATCTACTTTTGACTTTGTAAGAGTTATCATAGTTGTATGTATACCCATTATCTTTGGTCTAATAAAATCAGACTTTAGTGTGTCTCCAATATGAACTAATTGACAAGGTTTTAGATTTTCTTTATCTAAGATATAACGAAACAAAGCCCCTGTTCTTTTAGTTCTTTTTATAGATGAAGAAAGATAAAGTTTTTCATAACCTGTAATGCCACAATGACTTAAAATATCCTTTATTATATCTTCAGGAAGATACATATCTGATGTTATTATTACTTTTTTTCCATTCTTAAGGCATTCATTAAAAAGACCGACAATAGATTTATTGGGAATACAAACTTCGTACTCCGTCTTCAATTCTAGGTTTTTCAATTCTTCATTTATAGCTGGACTAAATTCTATAAAATTATAAATTTCATCGATTGAAACTTCTTCTATTATTTTTTTCCTAGCCTTAAGTTCGGCATTTATCCTCAATTCCTTAAAACCTCTTATTTTCTCATTACTGGTACCATGTAAACTGTTATACCTCAATTCAACTATATCAAACACATCTGTAGGCAAGGAAACATATCTTTTTACTAATGTATCAAATATGTCAAAAGATACACAATCATGTTTTAATATAACGTGAGTTCGAAATAAAATCAAAAAATAGCAAGTTGTCCGTCATTGACAA
>JAUNPM010000224.1 GCA_030536675.1 Clostridia bacterium
AAGGTGTTGAACCCTCCGAAAGGCATATGAAGAAAAAAGAAATAAAGGATTTTGTTGAAGAATTGTAAAAATACATAATGAAATGATAAAAGCCTTGCGATTAGATTTCGTAAGGCTTTTGCTTTTTATAATGAATTTATTATTTCAAGCATTTGTGATATATCTTTTTTGCCGAAATATTTATTGTTTTCATTGACTATAATGCAGGGAACGCTCATTATTCCATATTTATCCTTAAGCTCGGGAAAAGGACTGATGTCAAACATTTCGGCGCTTACGTTTTTATTTAATGAAGCTATTCTCTGTGCAGACATAACTGTTTCGGGGCACATTGTGCAGGAAAGGGAAACCAAAATTTTAATGCTCACGGGTCTTGATATTAAGTTGATTGAATTTAAAATATTTTCATCTAAAGGCTGACCGTCCGTGCCTGCGTTATAAAGGGCAATAACAAAGGAATTAAATTCGTGACCTCCGGGAACACCGTGAAATTTGATGACACCGCTTTCTTTAACTGTGTTTACAATTTCAAAGGAGGGATAATCTAAATCGGAACAGGTGCTTTCTTCAACTGAAATTTTAGAGGTAAGGGGTGTTATTTCATATATAAAGCCTTTCATTTCACTTGAAATGCTGTGATTATTTTTATTAAATCTTATTAAAACATTGTTTTTAAGCTTTGCAAATATATATTTAAGCTGTTCCTTTAATTCAGGGGAAATAAAATCACTGCTTTCTTTTTGAGGGGCAGAGTTACTGTTATTTTCTATTGAAGAAAGATCAACGGTTTTCTTTAAAGGAGTAATATATTTGCTTAAAAATGTTGCCGCAGTTGCTCCGTCGGAAACTGCCGTTGCCACTTGTCTTAAGCCCTTGACACAAATATCTCCCGCTCCGTAAACTCCCTCTGCGTTTGTTTTCATATTGGAATCAGTAACAAGAAAGCCTTGTGGTGTAAGCTCTACTTTGTTTTTAAGCCATTCCTTGGCGGGAGCAGAATTTTGATAGACAAAAACTCCAAAGCCCTTTGTATCTTCAAATATTTTTTCTTCATTTGTAGCAGTATTTTTAAATTTAACGGAAGTAACCCTTTCTTCACCGCTGACTTCGGTAATTGTATTGTTCATAAATATGGTTATTTTATCATTTGACTTAAGCTTTTCCTCCTCTGCCTTATCACAAAGAAATTCATCACCCTTTACCATTACATAAACCTTGTCCGCAAATTTTGTAAGGAAAAGAGCGTCCTCGGCAGCTTCGGCACTTGAACCTATTACAAATACGGTTTTGTCCTTGAAAAATTCACCGTCGCAGGTTGCACAATAAGCAACTCCTTTGCCTGTATATTCTTTTTCTCCTTTAAAGGTAACTTTTTTTGCTCCCGCTCCTGTTGCTATTATTATGCCTAAGGAGTAAAAATCACCTCGTGAGGTTTTGACCTTTTTAATTGTATCATTAATTTCTATGTCCGTTACATCAGCCGTAAGTATTTCGGTTCCGAACCCTTCTGCCTGATTTCTCATTTTAAGGGCAAGCTCCTTGCCGTCAATAGGTTCAAAGCCGGGATAGTTTGCAATTGTGTGAGCAATATTCAGCTGACCGCCTGTTTTTTCTTTCTCAAGAACAAGAGTTTTGTTTTTTCCTCTTGAGCTGTATATGGCGGCTGAAAGTCCTGCGGCACCGCCGCCTATAATTATAATATCATAAAATTTATCCATAATGCTCCTCCTTTCAAAAAAAGGCTGCCATATTGACAGCCCAATATTAAAAATATTAAATTTATTAAAGCATACCTACAAGATCTAAGCTTGGCTTTAATGTTTCGGCGCCCGGCTGCCACTTTGCAGGGCAAACCTCATCTCCGTGCTCGGCAACAAACTGTGAAGCCTGAACACGTCTAAAAAGCTCGTCGGCATTTCTTCCCACATTGCCTGCAATGACCTCATAGGCAACTATCTTGCCTTCGGGATTTATAATGAATGTTCCTCTTTCTGCAAGACCGTCTGATTCTATCATAACATCAAAATCTCTTGCAAGAGCGCCTGTGGGATCACCTAACATAGGATACTGTATTTTTTTAATTGTGTCTGAAGCATCGTGCCAAGCCTTGTGTACAAAATGAGTATCGCAGGATACGCTGTAAATTTCACAGCCGACTTTTTTGAAATCTTCATATTTATCAGCTAAGTCTGCAAGTTCGGTAGGGCAAACAAATGTAAAATCGGCAGGGTAGAAGAAGAAAACTGACCACTTGCCTAAAATATCTGCCTTTGTAACCTCGTAAAATTCGTTGTTTTTGTAAGCCTGTACTTTAAAATCGCTTATTTCCTTACCTATTAATGACATAATAAAAAAACCTCCGTTAATTAAATTTCAAAATATAGTGTTTGCATTAAAATCAGATTTAATACATTGTTAGCTATTGCTAACTTAGTTATATAATAACATAGGAAAATTTATTTGTCAATATATAAATTATTAAATAATAATAATTATTTTTAATAAAAATAAATTAAGAGGCTTATGCTTTTAGTGCATTGAGCCTCTTGATAATTTTTATTTACTTTTTTAATATTTCGGCATATTCGGGGAATATCTTTATGCTTCTTTCAAGTATGCCCTGAATATATGCAATGAAAATGCCGTAATTTGTTATAGGCACATTTTGCGCCTTGCAAACTGCGATCCTGTGCTTCATTTCCTTTTCGTTAAGTGTGCAGCCTCCGCAGTGGATCACAGCCTTATACTTTGACAAATCGGCGGGAAATTCAGTCCCGCTTGAAAATTCATAGTTTATGTTTTTGCTTGTATGTGCCTTAAGCCACTTTGGAATTTTAACTGTGCCTATATCATCACATTGTCTGTGGTGAGTACAGCCCTCTGAAATCAGTATGGTGTCACCGTCCTTAAGTGAATCAATAGCTTTAACGGCTTTAATTGACTGCTCCAAATCTCCTTTATAACGTGCAAAAAGTATTGAAAAGGACGTAAGAAGAATGTCATCGGGCACAACGGTTTTAACATAACCGAAAGCCTGTGAATCCGTAATTACAACAGAGGGCTTTTTGCCCAAGGCTTTTAAAGTGTCTTTAAGCTCCGTATCTCTTGTTACAACGGAAATTGC
>JAUNPM010000006.1:0-9487 GCA_030536675.1 Clostridia bacterium
GAGGATGCTGATATTATGAAAAAGATATTATTAACGCTTTTTGCCGTTTTTACTTTAGCATTTGTAATGTTGGCAATACCTGCGTCTGCCCATGCCGCAGAAGTAAATAACTTTAAAATAACAAGCGGCATAAATACAGAAAAAACTTCTGAAATTACCTTTGATTCAAGCAGAGTTGTTTCGGGAACCGCAGAACCCGGGGCTGTAATTACAATTACTATATATGAGCCTACTACGGTTGCAGGAACAACTACTTATAAATATATAAGATCATACAGCATCACTGTTGGCTCAAGCGGTATTTTCAGTCAGAGTATAAGCCTTAAGGAAGGCAAAAATTATGTTGTGGCGGCAGCACGTAAGGACAGCAAGTATTCAGAGGTAAGAACAACAATAACGAGAAAAAATGCTGTGCTTAAAGCTACTCTTTCACAGAGTATTGCAGTGCCGGGCAGCAGCAATTGGTAAATGCGGTTTTGGGGAATAGAGAATGTTCCCGAATTTAATAGAGGATGTTAAATATATGAAAAACTTCGGAAGGAATTTTATAATTGCTTTTTTGATGGTTTTGGCTATTTATCAGACAGGTGAGTTATGGTTTGGGGATTTTTCAAACCATAACTTTTTTTCTTTGTTTAACGGCAATGAAAATTCATATTCCAAAAACATTGCATATACATTAAACAGACTTGTTATAAATTTGGGAGATAACAAGGTGGTATGCAGAGGAAGCAATATATATGAAAGTGAATATAAGGAAGAATTTGACAGAGCAATATCGACGGCTCTCACTAAAGGTACTTTAACGGAAAACACAGGAAGTGTGGACTGGGTAAGTGTTCTTGAAAATAGGGCTGTTATATATGAATACAGCTGCAGCTTTAAGGGCAGTGATCTAAACGGTATTTTTAATGTGCAAAGTGATATTAGCAGTAGAATTGAAAGCTATGACACAATTATAATATCGCCCAGAGCCGACAACTCGTTTATGAGAGTTATATTTTATGATTCGGAGAAGGATATAAGCTCTTATGCGGAGATTAAAAGCAACAGCATAATAGGAAAATGTTATGAGGCAACTTCCGCTTTTGCGGGTCCTGAGGATGACATATATTATATTTCAAGTGTGGAAAACGGGTTTGATATATTTTCAGAGAATATCTTTTTGCCTCAATGTGAAACGGAATTTTATACGTATAATGCCATTGAACCTCATTACATTTCAGGTGATGTTTCAATGATGGAAAAAAATGCAAATATATTTTTTGACAATATGTCTGCAATGGATTATCAAAGAAGCGACGGTAATTATACCTTCAGAAATGAAACTACGGTTGTTAGGTGCTATGATAATTCTGTAATGGAATATTTTAATTATGATGCAAAAAGTGATAATGACAACAGCTTTTACGGCAATTACGGTGCTGCAATAAATTTAATTAAGCAGGATAAATTTGTTACAAATGAAATATATTTGGAGAGTTATGAATATAAGGACGGGCAGTATACGTTCAGATTTAATTTTAAAATAAACAATCTTCCTCTTTTACCCGGAAATGAAATAAAGGAAAATACGGGATTATCTTCCTTTATAGAAGTAATAACTTCAAAGGGCAGTGTTGATAAATACAGAAAGTATGGCTGCAGGTATACAATATCTGATAAAATTACTTTAAATTCAAAGGTGGATTTTATAAGCGCAATAGATAAAATATATGCAGAGCTTTACGGAAATGAAAGTGAAACAAAGCCTGTTGATGACATTACCCTAGGTTATATTGCAGACAGCAGGAGCTTTGGACTGAGCTGGCTTGTAAATATTGACGGGAATGAATATGTTGTTGAGGCTGAAGGGTAGGTATTTGTATGGAATGGTCAAGAGCAAAGAAATACACGGTCATTGCACTTATTATTTTAAATTTGTTCCTTTTGTGCCTTAATGTTTACAAGGGCTTGGATACAAGACTTGGGTATGAAAGAATAAATGATTTGACTGCTTTGATCAACTTAAAAGGAATCACAATTACGGGAAGCCTGCCTAAAAATTATAAGCCGATGGCTGAAATAGCTGTTTCGGACTACAATTTTGATTTTGTTAAGCTGCAAAACATATTTATGTCCGAAGAAACAGATGTGAAAAGAACCGATGAATACAACAGTGTCGTTTTTATGTCTGAAAATTCCAGACTTTCTGTCAGAGGAAGCGGAGTGAATTTTACGACGGTGAAAAAGAACGGATTTTCAAGTGAAAGTGATATAAGGGCTTATACGGACGAGGTTATAAAAAAAATAAACAGCGACTTTGGAAATTACAAATTTCATTCCATTGAGAAAAGCAATGATTCTTATACGATAAGGTATTATGAAAGATGTAAGGGTAAAAATGTTTTCAGCAATTTTGCGGATTTTATAATAAAGGGTGAAAATGTTGCTTTTGCTCTCAACTATGTAAAAATAGGAAATGAGATAAATGAAAGCAAAAATATTTATGCCGCCGATGAGGCTATATATTCGGTCATTGATGAAATAAAAGAGGATATGGAAAAGGGAACTATCACAAATGTGGAGCTTGGATATTATGTTATAAGCTCAAGTGCGGGAGGAGAAAAGTATGCTACGCCTTTTTATATTGTAAAGGCGGGAGGCAAGGATTACTATGTAAATGCATATACAGGAGAATGCTTTTAAATGCCGCCAAATGATAAAATTTAATTTTAGGGATAAAGAAATTATTTCCCAGCTGACATATGATTCCGTTACAGAAACGGAAGCGGTAACATTGTGATTATGTAATAATATTACAGACACGGCAATGATAACAAAGAGCTGATATGGGTAATATCAAGCAAATTATTTGTGAAAATTGTCAAAAATCCTTGACAATAACAAATATAGCTGATAATATAAGAAGGTTGAAATGGACATAAAATTGAATTTTGTGCATTTTGACCTTATTTTTATGTTGAAAAATTTGTTGAATTAATATATACTTAAGGAAACGCTGATTAAATCACGGGAGTTTTGTTGAAAGAATAATGAATAAGTAATGTTAATGGCGTATTTTAAGTTTTGTAAGCGGTTGTTCTGCACAATAAAAAGACAGCAGATAAAATTAAGTTTAGTTAAATTAGTTGTACCAGAGAGGTGTGTGCTTTTATGGAGCATTTATTAATTAAGGGTAAAAATCGACTTAACGGTGATGTGTTTATAAGCGGTGCAAAAAATGCAGTGGTTGCTATTATCCCTGCCGCTATTATTGCTAACGGTGTTTGTATTATAGATAATCTTCCCTCTATTGAGGATGTAAGATGTTTGCAGGACACTCTTTCAAAGCTGGGTGCTGTGTGTGAGCTTATAGATGAAGGCACACTTATGGTGGATTCATCAAATTTAAATAATTTTAACGCCACGTTTGATTCTGTAAGAAGGATAAGAGCTTCTTACTATTTAATGGGTGCTCTCCTTGCCAGATTTAAGGAAGCCAAGGTGGCGCTTCCGGGAGGCTGTAATTTCGGTACAAGACCTATCGATTTACATTTAAAGGCTTTTAAGGCTTTGGGGGCTGAAATTGAAGAGGATTATGACAGTGGTATAATATCTCTTAAGGCTGAAAAACTTGTAGGAACCAATATATTCCTTGATACCGTGTCCGTAGGAGCAACTATTAATACAATGCTTGCGGCTACTCTTGCAGAGGGTGTTACAACTATTGAAAATGCGGCTAAAGAGCCTCATATTGTTGATACGGCAAACTTTCTTAATATGCTTGGAGCAAAAATAAAGGGTGCAGGTACGGACGTTATAAGAATAACGGGAGTTGAAAGTCTTCACGGTGCTGAATATATGATAATACCCGATCAAATTGAGGCGGGAACATATATGATAGCAGCTGCTGTGTGCGGCGGCAATGTTTCAGTAAGGAATATTATACCGAAGCATATGGACAGCCTTTCTGCAAAGCTGAAGGAAATGGGCTGTAAGGTTGTGGAGGGCGACGACTATATTGATGTTATATCAGACGGAAAGCTTTCTTCAACAAGGGTTAAAACTATGGCTTATCCGGGCTTTCCTACGGATCTCCAGCCTCAAATGGTTGCGGGGCTTTCAAAAGCCGACGGAATAAGTATATTGACTGAAACAGTGTGGGAAAACAGATTCCAGTATATAGATCAGCTTAAAAAATTCGGTTGTGATATAAGTATTGACGGAAGAGTTGCCATAATACACGGAGTAAGTCAGCTCCACGGCGCTGATGTTATGGCTACGGATCTGAGAGCGGGAGCGGCAATGGTTATTGCGGGGCTTGCCTCAAACGGCATTACAAAAATAGGTAATGTCAGGTTTATTGACAGAGGATATGAAAAGATAGAGTATAAGTTAAGAAATTTAGGTGCAGATATTAAGAGGGTAAAAGAATAATGGAGCTTAAATTTGCAACAATAGCAAGCAGTTCGTCGGGTAATTGCGTTTATGTGGGTACGGAATATACAAATATACTGATCGACGCAGGCTTAAGCGGAAAGAAAATAGAGGACGGATTACGGGAACTGGAGCTTACGGGACAGGATATTGATGCTGTATTTGTTACTCACGAGCATATAGATCACGTAGATGGAGTAGGTGTTTTATCCAGAAGATTTCATATTCCTATATATGCAACGGAAGGCACCTGGGCAAATATGCCCTCAAAGGTAAAGGCGGAAACAATAAGGGACGATTTTAAAAGAAATGTGTATGCCGATGAAAATATGGTGTTTAACGATCTTTGCATAAAGCCCTTTGCAATACCTCACGATGCTGCCGAGCCTGTAGGCTACAGTATAATGACTGATAAGGAAAAAATAACAATAGCTACTGATATAGGGCATATTTCGGACACCATAAGAGAGAATGTTAAAGGCTCTTCTCTGCTTCTTCTTGAAAGCAATCACGATATTGATATGCTTAAAAACGGTACATATGCTTATAACTTAAAACAGAGGATATTAAGTGATTACGGACACTTGAGCAATGACAATGCAGGGAAATTTTTAAGTGATTTTGCAGACAGTAAGCTGAAGTATGTCTTTTTGGGACATTTAAGTAAAGAAAACAATACGCCCAGAGTTGCCTTTGACACAGTAAGTGATATTGTAAAGGACGGGGGCATTGAGCTTGGAGGCGATTTTCAAATGTGGGTCGCCGCACCTTATGGCGTAAAAAGAAGGATAGTGCTTTAATGAAAATAACTGTTGCCTGTGTAGGCAAAATTAAGGAAAAATATTTTACGGACGCTGTAAATGAATATGCAAAAAGACTGTCAAGGTATGTTACACTTAACATAGAGGAAGTGCCCGATGAAAAAGCTCCCGAAAATATGAGTGAGGCTCAAATGCTGAATGTAAAGGAAATTGAGGGGCAAAGGCTTTTAAAGAAAATATCAAAGGACAGCTATATTGTTGCTCTTGTAATAGGCGGGAAGAAAATGACAAGCGAGAGCTTGGCGGATTTTATGGCAGACTCTATGGTAAAGGGAGTAAGTCACATAACTTTTGTGATAGGCGGTTCCCTTGGCTTAAGCAATGAGGTCATAAAAGGAGCGGATCTTAAATTGAGCTTTTCCGATATGACTTTTCCTCACCAGCTTATGAGAGTTATACTTCTTGAACAGATATACAGAGCAAACAGAATAATGAAAAATGAACCCTACCATAAATAATTGGCAGGGTTTTGTTGTCAAATGTGGGTTTTAAAGGGCTTTTATATTGAAAAGTGATATAAAAACAAAACCTAATTAAAAATTAATCAAATCTTAAACAATTATATATAAATTTAAATTGTAAATATACCGCATTTAGTGGTATACTATAGGAAGATAAAACAGCGGATTGGAGAAATATTATGAGTGCTAAAATAAGTTTTGTATCACTGGGTTGTGATAAAAATTTAATAGACAGTGAAATTATGCTTGGACTTATTGATGAAGAGGGGTACAGCATTACATATGATGACAGTGAAGCAGACATTATAATAATAAACAGCTGCGGATTTATAATGGACGCAAATCGTGAGGCTATAGACAAGGTCCTTGAAATGGCGGACTACAAGAGAGAGGGGAATTGCAAGGCTCTTATTGTGACAGGGTGTATGGCTCAAAGATATAAGGACGAAATATTTGAATCTCTTCCCGAGGTTGATGCAGTTGTGGGTACGGGAGATTTTGAAAACATAGGCTATGTAATAAAAAGGCTTCTTGAAGGGGAAAAGCAGGTCAAACTTGTTACGGATAAAGAGCATCTTTTAAATCCCGATAACAGTTATAAGAGGATCATAACTACAACGGGAGGTTTCAGCTATCTTAAAATTGCAGAGGGCTGTGATAATCACTGCACCTATTGTACAATACCTTCTTTAAGGGGGCATTATCGTTCAAGAACAATGGAGTCCCTTGTTAAGGAGGCTGAAATACTTGCTGAAAAAGGCGTCAGAGAGCTTATACTTATAGCGCAGGATACTTCTCTTTACGGACAGGATATATACGGAAGAAAAGCGCTGCCCGAGCTTCTTAGAAAATTAAGCGGTATTGAGGACATAAAATGGCTTAGAATACTTTATTGCTATCCCGAAAATGTAACCGATGAGCTTATAAGGGAAATGGCGGAAAATCCAAAGGTACTTCACTATGTGGATATGCCCATACAGCACAGTGAAAACAGGATACTCAAACTTATGGGAAGAAGAAGCACAAGAGAGGGGCTTAAGGAAACCATAAACAAAATGAGAAGCAAAATGCCCAATATGTGTATAAGAACAACTCTTATAACAGGCTTTCCCTCTGAAACGGAAGAGGAATTTAAAGCCCAGTGCGACTTTATAAAGGAAGTGGGATTTGACAGGCTTGGAGTGTTTACATATTCTCCCGAGGACGGAACACCTGCCGCTAAAATGCCAAATCAGATCGATGAAGATGTAAAGACTGAAAGAAAAGATTATATATTACAGTTGCAGAGAGGCATCTCTGCCGGAATTTGCGAGAAATATGTGGGAAAAACACTTGAGGTAATTGTTGAGGGAAAAATAGA
Source organism: Clostridia bacterium (assembly GCA_030536675.1). Lineage (GTDB taxonomy): Bacteria > Bacillota > Clostridia > Lachnospirales > CAG-274 > Gallispira. Next base: position 7,062 of record JAUNPM010000006.1, read on the forward strand.
CGGTGATGAAGAAAATGTATACTGTGGAAGAAGCTACAGAGATTGCTATGAAATAGACGGATTTGTGTTTTTTAAGTCTGAAGAAGAGCTTCTTGCAGGTGATTTTTATAATATAAAAATTACCGAGGCAGGGGATTATGACTTAATAGGAGAAAGGGTGGACTAAAAATGAATTTACCTAATAAGCTTACAATATTAAGAATAATAATGATACCTTTCTTTTTATTCTTTCTGCTTATGGATCTTGGCGTGACGGGAAGATATATTGCAACAGCAATTTTTTGTATAGCGTCTTTTACTGATTGTCTTGACGGTTATATAGCAAGAAAATATAACCTGATCACAAATTTTGGCAAGTTTATGGATCCACTGGCTGACAAGCTCCTTGTATGCTCTGCAATGATCGCACTTATAGGAATAAATGATGCTGTGGTTTCACTGCCTTCAGTTGTTGTAATAATAATAATTGCAAGGGAGTTTGTGATAACGGGATTCAGAACTCTTGCGGTTGAACAGAACATTGTTATTGCTGCGGGATTTTGGGGCAAATTAAAGACCATATGTCAAATGGCAATGCTTATTGTTTTGCTTCTTAATATTGATAATACTATTATGACGGTTTTAAGCTACGTGCTTATATACTTGAGTCTTGCACTTGCCGTTATATCAGCTTTTGACTATATTGTGAAAAATAAGCAGGTATTAAAGGGATAATTCCCATAAAGAAGGTGGAATTTTGAAAAGATTGATCTCAATATGTGCGGCGCTTTTAATGACGGTTTCTGCTGTGAACTTTGTATATGCTGATGAAAGTCTGTCTGATATGACGCCTCAGGAACAGGCTGATACGGCGGGGGCTTACATAGGAGAAATAATTAAGTATATACAGGAAAACTATGTGGGAAGTGAAGTTGATACAGAAAGTCTTATACACGCAGCAATTAAAGCTGTTGTAGGTGAGCTTGACGATTACAGTGATTATCTTACTCCCGAGGAATATAAGCTCGTTAAGGAATCTGAAAGAACGGTTTGGTATGCACCGGAGTTTACGTGTGATTTTTCGGGGGGAGGCTACCCTGTTATAGCTGAGATACCAAATACGTCAAAGGCTTATCAGGACGGCATAAGACAGGGAGATGAAATAAGGTCAATAAAAGATGTTTCCTCATATGCAATAGGTGAAGAGGAATATACGGCTTCTGTAACGTCTGATATAGCTGAATCTATAGCTATGAAAATAGCAAGAGGTGATACCGTTAAGGAATACAGCATAAATCTTGTCAGAAATGAATTTCATTCCGTTACAGCTGTTAATGATATGACACAGTTTAACACCAAAAGTCAGAAATTTAATGATGCGAGCGTCGGCTACATAAAAATAAGCACGTTTACAAACAACACATCGGAGGATTTTACAAGGGCTTTAAATGATTTTACAAGAGCGGGAAAAACCAAGCTTATATTGGATCTGAGAGGAAATACGGGAGGTTATGTTGAAGAGGCTATAAGTGTTGCACAGCAAATCGTTCCAAGCGGCATTATAATTACGGCAAGAGATAAAAAGGGCAACATAACTACATACAGATCGGAGCTTAAAACAAAGCCTTATGAAAAATGTGTTGTGCTTGTGGACTCCCTCACTGCTTCTGCGGCGGAAATTGTTGCATCAGCAATGCAGGACAGCGGAGCCGGTAAGGTAGTGGGAGAACAGACCTACGGCAAGGGAGTTATGCAAAGTGTAATGTCTTTTGACGATATAGGCGTTGTTAAAATGACAACAATGGAATATTCGTCAAGGTATGGAAAGAAAATAAACGGAATAGGCATTACTCCTGATGTGACAGTGGATAAAATACTTTTTGTTTCGGAAGATGACGACCTTAACAGTGAAAACGTAATTTCAGCCATAAGGTTTTTGGGCTTTAGAGTAGATGAAAACAATACGGTTGAGAGAAATATAGGCAGGTATCAGGCTGAAATGGGTCTTGATGTCACATATAAATTGGATTCGGCTACTGTTTCGGCAATGAATTATGAAATATATACGGAGCTTGTTGAAAGTGACAGAGTTCTTGCTGTGGGGTATATAAATCTTTTGGGATAATTAAAAGAATGTTCTTTGTCAATCCTAACGGTTGATAAGGAACATTTTTTGTTAAATTAAAATTATTATTAATCTAATCTATTGACGGAAAGACTTTTCTAAGGTATAATAATAAGAGTTTTTGAAGTTTTTTGTATAATAATTATTAAGAGGTGCTATTATGAAATATATTTTTGTTACAGGCGGTGTTGTTTCCGGCTTGGGTAAGGGTATTACTGCTGCTTCATTGGGCAGACTTTTAAAAGCAAGAGGATATAAGGTGACAATACAGAAATTTGACCCTTATGTTAATATTGATCCGGGTACAATGAGCCCTTATCAG
>JAUNPM010000006.1:9497-16760 GCA_030536675.1 Clostridia bacterium
GGCACTGAAACTGATCTTGATTTGGGGCATTATGAAAGATTTATAGATGAAAGCCTTACTGTAAACAGCAATATTACAACAGGTAAGGTATATTGGTCTGTTCTTAACAAGGAGAGAAAGGGAGAATACCTTGGTGCCACCGTACAGGTTATTCCTCATATAACAGATGAGATAAAAAACAAGGTCTATGCTGCGGGAAAGGATTCCGATGTGGATTTTGTAATTACTGAAATAGGCGGTACTGTGGGAGATATTGAATCAAGTCCTTTTATTGAAGCCATAAGACAGGTCAAGTCTGACGTGGGTGCTGAAAATGTGGCATATATTCACGTGACCCTTATGATATATCTTTCAAAGAGCAAGGAAATGAAAACAAAGCCTACTCAAAATTCGGTAAATCAGTTAAGGTCAATAGGTATTCAGCCTGATGTTGTTGTATGCAGAACAGAATATCCAATTACAGATGAGGCTAAGGACAAAATATCTATGTTCTGTAATGTGGCAAAGGACTGCATAATTGAAAACATTGACTGTAATTCTCTTTATGAAGTGCCATTGCTTATGGAAAAAGAAAACCTTGCGGACATAATATGCCGCAGACTTAATATGCCTTGTGTTAAGCCTGATCTTTCTGACTGGGAGGATGTTGTTGCTAAGGAAAAGGCGCTTAAAAAGACAGTTGAGATAGCTATAGTCGGAAAATATGTGGCATTGCACGACGCTTATCTTTCAATAGTGGAAAGTCTTAATCACGCAGGTATTCACAGCGGTGCTCACGTTAAGCTGCGCTGGGTCGATTCGGAAGAAATTGAAGAAAGATCTGCAGATGAATTGCTTAGGGGAATAAACGGCATTATTGTTCCCGGAGGCTTTGGAACAAGAGGTGTTGAGGGTAAAATACAGGCTGTTCAATATGCAAGAGAAAATAAAATACCGATGCTTGGTATTTGCCTTGGTATGCATTGCACTGTTATTGAATATGCAAGAAACGTTTTGGGCTTAAAGGATGCACATACTGCCGAAATAGATCCTGAAACAACAAATCCCGTTATTGACATTATGGCAGATCAGAAGAATATCGATAAGCTGGGAGGTACTATGCGTCTTGGTGCATATCCCTGTGTGCTTACTGAGGGAAGCCGTTCAATGGAACTGTACGGTACAAAGGAAATAAGTGAAAGACACAGACATCGTTATGAATTTAATAATGCATATAAAGAAGCTCTTGAAAATGCGGGACTTAAGGTGGCAGGAACATCACCTGACGGCAGACTTGTGGAAATGGTGGAAATAAGCGAAAAGGAACATCCTTACTTTGTAAGCGTTCAGTTCCACCCTGAATTTAAGTCAAGACCTAATAAGCCTCATCCATTGTTTATGGGACTTGTGGGAGCTGCCATTAAGAAAAGTGAAATGTAATTGTGCATATGTGAAGTGTTGTGATGAATAATCTTTTATAAAATACTTCAAATAAAGGGTAAGCGAATGTAAAAATTACCTTTTGCAAAATAACTTTTGCAGGAAACAGTAATAAAAAATTCCTAATTGCCTTTATTGTTGCACAAAAATATAGTCTAAATTTTGACAAAAACGATATTATGTATTCATTATTAAATAAAAGTTAATGATTTTTAATAATATATTAAATAAAATTTTCGGGATATTTAACAAATAGTTGCTTTAGCCTAATAAAATCCCACATTTCTATTGACAAAATTTAACTGAGAAATTATAATTATATTGTCAATGAGGGCACGGAGTAATCTAACGTGCCCTTAAAATATATGTATTAATATTTTTAATATTTTAAGGAGGAGTTTTCCTATGAAGAAGAAATTTTTAGCAGCTGCTTTAGTGGCGGTTATGTCTTTGGCAGCTGTGTTTACGGGATGTAGTTCAAGTAGCGGTGATGCGGCAAACGGCGAAGGCGCATCAGCAGAAACTGAATCTGCTGCAAGCGGTGACGTAATTAAGATCGGTGTTTTACAGCCTATTACAGGAAGTATGGCTGCAGGTGCCGCAATTGAAATTGAGGGTATTGAATTGGCTCAGTCTGAAAGACCTACTGTTACTATTGACGGCAAGGAGTATACGGTTGAGCTTGTTAAGGCTGATAACAAGTCTGACAAGGTTGAAGCTGCAAATGCTGCAACTAAGTTAATTGAATCAGACCAGGTTTCTGTTATTTTAGGCTCTTATTCTTCAACACCTTCTCTTGGTGCTTATGATGTTATCAGAAACGGTAATGTGCCTGCTATCGGATTAAGCTGTACAAATCCTGCGGTTACAGAGGGTAATGATAATTACTTCAGAGTTTGTTTTATTGATCCGTATCAGGGCAAGGCAATGGCTAACTATGCTTATAACAAGCTTGGAGCTAAGACTGCTGCTGTTACAACAGAGCAGGGCAATGACTATTCTGTAGGCCTTGCACAGTACTTTACGGAAGAATTTGAAGCATTGGGCGGCACTGTTTATTCAGCTGCTTATCAGACGGGAGATCAGGATTTTAATGCTCAGATAACAAGTTTAAAGGCAAATAATCCCGACGTATTCTTTGTACCCGGTAACTTTACTGAAGCTGCTATGTTCATTAAGCAGGCTAAGCAGGCAGGTGTAACTGCAACTATATTAGGCGGAGATACATATGAGGTTCAGGAATTTATTGATGTAGCAGGCGCTGAAAGCGAAGGCGTTATGTTCTCTGCTTTCTTTGATCCCGATGCAGAGCTTACTCCTCTTACTAAGGATTTTGTAGCTAAGTACAGAGAAGCTAATGACGGAAATGATCCTGCAGGCTGTACTGCTCTTGGTTATGACGGATACAATCTTGCTTGTGACGCTATTGAAGCGGCAAATTCAACAGATCCCGTAGCTATAAGAGATGCTATTGCAAATATTGACTTTGTCGGTGTTACAGGTCCTGTTAAGTTTGACGAAAACGGTGATCCAACAAAGGCTGCTGTTGTTAAAAAGGTTGAAAACGGTAAGTTTGTATATGCTGACGCTATTACGGCAGAATAATTAAATTTGTAAAATAAGATTTGGGGGTACGGGTGCCCGTACCTCCGTTTTTTAGGTATTTCAAAGTTTGGTACAGAGGCTTTGAAATATTTAAAAATCAATATAAATGAAAGGCAGTGAAAGTTTATGTTAGTTATACCGACAATGGCGGATCTGTTGCAGCAAATTTGCAACGGCTTGCTTTTGGGAAGTCTGTTTGCTCTTGTTGCAGTTGGTTATACTATGGTTTACGGCATATTAAGACTTATTAACTTTGCTCATTGTGATATTTTTATGATGGCAATGTATATAGCTTTTTTTGCTGTTGCCGATGATTTTAAGTGGTGGCTTGTAAGTTTTGTGATCGTTGTTGCAATAACTGCGGTACTTGGTATGGGTGTTGAAAAAATTGCTTATGCCACTTTGAGAAAACAAAACGCACCTAAAATATCTATGCTTATTTCGGCAATAGGTATGTCATATCTGTTGGAGAATCTTGCTACGGTTATTTTTACGGGTAAACCGAAAACCTTTCCTCAGATACCTTTTTTTGTAGATATGATTCAAATTGGCTCTGTAAGACTTCAAAGACTTGCTATTATTGTGCCTGTTGTAACCTTAGTGCTTATGTGTGTTCTTATTTTGCTTATTAATAAAACAAAAGCAGGTATGGCTATGAGAGCGGTTTCAAAGGATCTTGAAACTGCCAAGTTAATGGGTATAAATGTAAATGGCACTATTTCTTATACATTTGCAATAGGTTCTGCTATAGCTGCCGTAGGTGCTATTTTATGGGGATTAAAATATCCTCAGATCTCACCTCTTGTAGGTGTTATGCCGGGATTGAAATGTTTTATTGCTGCTGTTATAGGCGGTATAGGTAATGTTAAGGGTGCTGTTATAGGAGGTATAATATTAGGCTTTGTAGAGGTTATGGCGGTAACTTTCTTCCCATCTATTTCAGCGTATAAAGATATTTTTTCTTTCATTATACTTATTGTTATTCTTCTGTTCAGACCTAACGGTCTTATTGGCGAGAAGATCGCCGAGAAGGTTTAAGGAGGTGCTGAATTATGGACAGTAAAAAGAAGAGAAATTTAATACTTAATGTTATTACTATTGCCCTTATGATCGGATTTATTATTTGGGCGGAGGAAAGCAGAACATTCGGTACATACAATCAGAGAATTTTCAAGACCTGTTGTATTTATGCTATTTGTGCCCTTTCAATGAATATGGTAAACGGCTTTACGGGACTTTTTTCTCTTGGACAGCCTGGATTTATGGCAATAGGAGCTTATGTTACGGCGTTTTTGACTGTATCTGCTTCAGATAAGTTATCTATTTATAAAATCATTCCTATATCAGAGGGTATGGCAAATTTACATGCACCGTTTTTTGTTGCACTTATTTTAGGTGGTATTTTATCTGCTTTTTTTGCTTTTTTAATAGGCTTCCCTGTGTTAAGGCTTAAGGGTGATTATTTGGCAATTGCAACTTTGGGATTTTCTGAAATTATAAGGATCTTTATTACAAATGCTCAGGGAATCACAAACGGACCTACAGGTATTAACAGAATACCAAATACATATATGAATTTGTATGTTGTTTGCGGTATTCTTGCCCTTATAGTAATATTTATACTTGCAATGATGAAAACAAGCTACGGCAGAGCCTTGCTTGCCATAAGAGAAGATGAGGTAGCTGCTCAGGCAATGGGTATTAATTTATTCAGGCATAAAATGCTTGCATTTGTTTTAAGCGGTTTCTTTGCGGGCATCGGAGGAGGGCTTTTGGCATCTCTTGTTGGTGCAATAGGTCCTGATCAGTTTAAGTTTACTGTTGCCTATGAAATATTATTGATGGTTGTTTTGGGCGGTCAAGGCTCTGTTACGGGCTCTGTTGTAGGTGCATTTGTAGTAAGAATTGCTCTTGAAAAATTGAGATTTCTTGATGAACCTATTGATTTTGGTTTCTTTCAATATGAAGGTATCGGCGGTATGAGAATGGTTGTGTTCTCAGTATTGCTTATGTTTGTTATTATTCTTTGGAGAAAGGGTATTTTCGGAAACAAAGAATTCAGTTGGGACAGAGTATTCGGATTTTTTGCAAGATTTAAAAAATCTCCTAAAAAGGAGGTGCAAAACTAATGGCTGCATTACTTGAAACTAAGGATGTCACTATAAGATTCGGCGGTCTTGTGGCTGTAAATTTATTAAATATTGAAGTTAATAAAGGAGAGATAATTGCCATAATAGGACCAAACGGTGCGGGCAAAACAACTGCCTTTAACCTTATTACGGGAGTTTATGAACCTACAGAGGGAGATGTGCTCTTTAACGGAGAGAAAATCAACGGTAAACGTCCCGATGAAATTTCAAAGCTTGGTATTGCACGTACATTCCAGAATATAAGGCTTTTTAAGGATCTTACCGTTCTTGAAAATGTTCTGATAGCTACACATTTAAACAGAAAAGCAGGATTCTTTTCATCTGTGTTTAATTTGCCTCATGCAAAAAAGGAAGAAAAGGAAATGGTTAAATTTGCTGAGTTTTTGCTTGAGGAAACAGGTCTTTTGGAGCATAAAAATGATATAGCTTCAAGTCTTCCTTACGGCTTGCAAAGAAGGCTTGAAATTGCAAGAGCACTGGCAACAAAGCCTAAGCTTCTTTTACTTGATGAGCCTGCTGCGGGTATGAACCCAAAGGAAAGCGATGATCTTACTGAATTTATAAGAGAAATAAGAGAAAAATTCGGTCTTACAATATTGCTTATTGAGCATCATATGCAGCTTGTTATGGATATTTCAGACAGAATATATGTTTTGGAATACGGCTGTACAATAGCAAAGGGTGTTCCCGAAGAAATACAGGCAAACCCTGCTGTAATAAAGGCATATCTGGGAGAGGAGGAAGAGTAATGTTAGAAATTAAGAATTTGAAAGTCAAATATGGCGGCATTACTGCTCTTAACGGTATATCAATGCAGGTTCCCGACGGAAAAATAATAACTCTCGTGGGAGCAAACGGTGCGGGCAAAAGTACAACTCTGCGTTCAATTACAAGCCTTGTTACACCTGCGGAGGGGTCTATAACTTATGGGGGTAAAGAGCTTACTCATATGAGTACACAGGATATTGTTAAAATGGGTATTACTCTTGTGCCTGAGGGCAGACACGTTTTTGACGATATGACTGTAGACGAAAATCTTATGATAGGTGCTTATCTTAGAAAGGATAAGGAAAACTTTAAAAAAGACATTGCTTTTATACACGAAATGTTCCCCAGACTTAAGGAAAGGGCAAAGCAGTTAAGCGGTACTCTTTCTGGTGGAGAACAGCAGATGCTGGCTGTAGGAAGAGCTTTAATGAGTAATCCCAAGGTTATGATGATGGATGAGCCGTCTTTGGGACTTGCGCCCCTTGTGGTAAAGGATATTTTCAATATAATTCAAAAGGTTAATAAGGAAAAGGGTATGACAATTTTGCTTATTGAACAGAATGCAAATGCTGCTCTTAAAATTGCTGATTACGGATATGTAATGGAAACAGGAAATATCGGACTTGAGGGTACGGGAGAAGAGCTTCTTGCCAATGAAAAGGTTAAAGAATTGTATTTAGGTAAGAGTAAATAATAAATTAAGTAATTTATGTAGGGTGTATGGATTGAAGGCTTCAATCTATACACCCTCTTTTAAAAAGGAAAAAACACCCCTCCAATATTTTTTGCCGTCTACAAGTGCTGAAACACCGTGCCCTGCATTTTGTATTATCATAAGTGCTTTGGGACAGCGAGCTTTTCCGTAAAGCTCATATACCATTTTGGTAGGTACAAGACTGTCACTGTCACCGTGTATGAAAAGAACCGGTATTTTAATATACTGAACTCTGTCTATAGGAGAAGCGAGCCTTAGATCGTATTTAGCTTTTTTATAGCAAATATAATCAAGTATTCCTATAATGGGAAAAGGAGGGACTTTGAAATTATGAAGAAGTTCGTAGCCTATAATTTTATTTGCATTATCAAAACTGCAATCGCTTATTGCTGCTTTTACGTTGGGAGGAAGATTTTCGGAGGCTGTCATAAGTACGGTGGCTGCTCCCATACTTACACCGTATAATATTATTTCGGAATTGGGATCGCCCTTAATAATGAGATGAATTAAATTCATAAGGTCTATGCTGTCAACCTGTCCCATTCCTATATATTTTCCTCCGCTTTTTCCGTGAGCTCTGAGATCGGGAACAACTACATTATATTT
>JAUNPM010000006.1:16770-20098 GCA_030536675.1 Clostridia bacterium
CAAAGTGCTGCCATTGCCGCCGTAGCCGTGAACAACAATAACCCATTTTTTACGATACTTCTTTTGTAAGTAGATTTTACAGTAGATAGGGGTTCCTGCATAGCCTTTGACATAGCATTTGACATTTCTTGAATTTTTTTCCCACTTTTTACGTGCATTTTTTTCATTTTTATTATCCTCCTCTATAATTTTTTTCTCTTTTGAAAGATCCGCACATTTTGAAAGGCTTGTTTTGCTGCCGCCTGAAAGAATTGCTTCAAACATATAATTTATTTCGCTGTAAATTTCAGCAGCAGCAAGGGAGATGCCTGCGGCGGCAATAATTTTAGCTTTCTTTGTCATCAATTGGTTCCTCTTTGAAATCTATAAATCCTTCGCCTATACAATCGGCAGAACCTTCCGAAAGGTGTGCAAGATCTCCGTCATTGTACATAAGACCTATTAAAAAATCCTTTTTCTTTTTAGACATATTATTATTCATAATGCACCTCCTGAAAATATTTTGTGCAGATGAATTTTTTATATTCCGCATAATTTAAAAAAATTTGTTAAAATTGTTGACAAAATTGATTTTGTGTGATATATTTTTATTAGTTGATTGATTTATGTATTAATGATATATAATTAATTGTGTTGATAAGGGACATATTAAGCAATATGTTGTTACAAAACAGAGAGTAGGACGGTTGGTGCAAGTCCTTCAGGAGATTTATTGTGAATTACACCCTTTGAGCGAGTGGGTTTGACGCCTTATAGTCAGAAGAGGTAGATTGTTAATTGATGCATTTCTATAAATTAAGGTGGTAACACGGGTATTCTCGTCCTTTGGGTGAGAGTGCTTTTTTGTTTTAGGAGGAAAAGAGATGACAATTTTTGATGAGCTTAAGGCGAGGGGACTTCTTGCACAGCTTACTGATGAAGAAGAAATAAAAGAACTGATAAATAATGGTAAGGCAACGTTTTATATTGGTTTTGATCCCACTGCCGACAGTCTTCATGTAGGTCATTTTATGGCTCTTTGTCTTATGAAAAGATTACAGATGGCAGGAAATAAGCCTATTGCGCTTATTGGCGGCGGAACTGCAATGGTTGGTGATCCATCCGGAAGAACTGATATGCGTCAGATGATGACTAAGGAAACAATACAGCACAATGTGGATTGTTTTAAAAAGCAGATGTCAAAGTTTATTGATTTTTCTGAAGGAAAGGCTTTGCTTGTTAATAATGCCGATTGGCTTCTTGACCTTAATTATGTTGAGCTTTTAAGAGATGTGGGAGCACATTTCAGCGTCAATAGAATGCTTACAGCTGAATGTTACAAGCAAAGAATGGAAAAGGGGCTTTCTTTCCTGGAATTTAATTATATGATAATGCAAAGCTACGATTTCTATGAATTATATAGAAAATACGGCTGTAATATGCAGTTTGGCGGAGATGACCAGTGGAGCAATATGCTTGGCGGTACTGAGCTTATAAGACGTAAGTTAGGCAAAGACGCTTATGCAATGACTATTACTCTTCTTCTTAATTCGGAAGGAAAGAAAATGGGCAAAACTCAATCAGGTGCTGTATGGCTCGATCCTGAAAAGACTTCTCCTTATGATTTTTATCAGTATTGGAGAAATGTTGCTGATGCCGATGTGTTAAAGTGTATAAGAATGCTTACATTTTTACCCTTGGAGCAGATCGATGAAATGGATAAGTGGGAAGGAAGTCAGCTTAATAAGGCTAAAGAGATCCTTGCTTATGAACTTACAAGTCTTGTTCACGGAGAGGAAGAGGCTAAAAAAGCGGAAGCTGCTGCTAAAGCATTGTTTGGGGGCGGCCCTGTTGCCGGATCTGTGCCGACTACAGAAATTGGTGCAGGTGAGTATGGTGAAGGCTTGCAGATTATTGAATTGCTTGAAAAGTGCAAACTTATACCTTCAAGAGGTGAGGGCAGGCGCCTTGTTCAGCAGGGCGGCATTAAGGTGAATGATGAAAAGGTAACTGATATAGGTATGGTTATTTCACCTGATATGTTCCGAGAAGATAATACAATAATGATTCAAAAGGGTAAAAAAACTTATCATCTTGTAAAGTTGATTTAATGTTAATAAATATATATGGGAGTGAATCAAATTTGCTCCCTGATTATGCTCCTGTGGCTCAGATGGTAGAGCAATTGATTCGTAATCAATAGGTCGAGGGTTCAAGTCCCTTCGGGAGCTTACAGCGGAAAGCCTGATTTTATCGGGCTTTTTTGATGTTTTGTAGTAAAAATATAAGCCCTGATTTTGGGGCTTTTTAGTGATTTGATGTTTATTTAAAAAAGTTTCAATACTTTATTTGTTGTTTAAAACATTCTCAAGAGTGTTTTAAACAAGGCTTAAAACAGTTTAGATGAGTTCAAGAGCCGAAAAGTTAATTATAATTATGTGATTGACTTTTCATAGGAGTTGTGATATTATAATTATACAAGAGGGAGCAACCAAACGGTTGCTCGCCCCGTAGTTGAATGTTAAAAAATAACCGTCTAACTTCTCAGGGCTAGGGCGGTTATTTTTTTATTGCAAAAATAAGTACTATAGTCAATATTAATAAATATGTATATTCATAATATCCCATAGGCAAACACCCCCATTTCAGGGGCATTATTTGCAACCGCCTTAATTATTCCCTCTTGTGGGCTGATAAATCAGCTTATGAATATTATAACATAGTACTTAGAGGTGTGCAATAATTATCTAACATTTGTTTTGGTTCTTTGTCAACCTATTTGGTTGACAAAGAACTGTTAATGTTTATCCATATAATATTCATTTGATTTTACAATACCGTAAGTGTTCTGTAAAGCATTGTGACTGCTTCGCCTCTTGTAATAGTATCATTTCCTCTGAAGCTCTCGCCGTTTACAACACCCATTGCTTTTAATATTGCAATTGTTCCCGTATATTGATATGCCACATCATCAAAAGGCTTAATGTAAATTTCGTTATATTTATTTACATTTTTAATTTTAAGTGAATCGACCAAGTATTCGGCAAATTCATATCTTGTGATTTTATCATCGGGCTCTTTATCATCGATATTGAGAGAACCGTAAAGGGAGGAGTTGTTCAGTTCTTTAAGTGCTCCATATGTAAGAGGAGAATCTCCGTCAAATGTGTCGCTGTCAAAATAATAGCCCATATATGCTAGCTTTGATGCATAGTCTGCATACCACTGATCATTAAGGTCGGTATAATATTTAATGCTCCTGTCGGTAATCTTGTTTCCGTAATAGGTCAATAATTCTCCTGTGTCTGCGTCTATGCTGAAATCTGTTTCAAAGCCGTAGACTGCAATG
>JAUNPM010000225.1 GCA_030536675.1 Clostridia bacterium
TGTAGAGCCGGGTAGTTATTATGTATTCCCATACAGTGTTATTAACGGTACTGTAGTATTTGATGTTAATCCGGCAACAGACACAGCTTCTATAAGCTCTTATCTGTATACTGTTCAATAAAAAGGAGGTAATTATTATGAAGAAAGAATACAGAAAACCAAGCATGATAGTTACTTCATTTGAAACTATCGATATTACATCTATTGCACTTGCAAAATCTGCAATGATCACACCTAAGACTTATACAAGCAAAACATTTACTTTGCATGAATAGGTTAATAATTAAGGATTTTAGAGCAAGGATTTAGAAAATGCGGAGCCGAGGACAAAATGTCCTCGGCTTTTGCTATTAAATAACAGAACCGTTCTGTGAGGAAAGACGGGAGGGGGAATAGTGTTTAAAGGCGTGGAGTGATTTGATAGCATATTTTGTTAAAGGTTTACTTTGAAATTTTGGACTTATTGGGAATAAAGAGTATTATTAAAAGAATTATTCCCGCTATGCCGAATATAAAATATACTTTGTTTACAATGTTGCTAAAGCCTAAAAGGGACATAATTATTGCGCAAATATTTACAAATAATACGGAGCTTAATGTGCTTTGCTTTTTTAATGAGTTTAGAAATGAATAGGCAGAAGAAACCGCTGTTGAAAATATTGCAAGCATAAGGAGAAGCTCATACAAGTATTTTATTTTACCCGTCAACAAAGCCATAAGGGGAAGTGTTGAAGAGCTTATAAGGGAATAGTGAGTGTACAGGGGTATAATAATCATAACGGAAAGTATAAATATTACTATACCTACCTGATTGCCGCAATTTCTGTACATATATTTATCGGGGATCGTAATTAAAAGAGGTATTGTTGTAAGCATATTGTAGGATACATATATTAAAGGTGAAAAAAATGATTTCGGCGTAGTAATTGTTTGGGGCGGAAAGCCTATTGATTTTTCGGCGGCAGTTATGCTTATTATAAATATGATTATTACAATGGGTATGAAAATTACATCACTTAAATCGGATACCATATCATAGCCTTTTATAATTATAATTGTTACTATTGCAGATGTAAGTATACTTCCCCATAGTTTATTAATGTGAAACATTGTATTGAGTACTTCACCGGAGGCGGAAAGCATTGCAGAATATAGAACCAACAGGAAAAGTTCCGTTATTATCAATAGGGGCTTCCCGAAAAAGTAATTTTGGAGAAGCTCTTCAAGACTGCTGTAGGGGCAGAGCATTATTTTATGTATAATTAGGGCAAACAAAAGAGATGCAAAAAATATTCCCCAAAAGCCTGTTATACCGTAATTTACAAAATAGGTAAGAAGCTCCTTGCCTGTTGCAAAGCCTGCTCCTATAATAGTGCATAGGGTCAGAGATGTTATTTTATAATTTCTCATTTTTAACCTCACCAATAAAGAGGGAACTGTAATTAAAGTTTACAGTTCCCTTTTTTGTTTAAATAAGTTTATTAATATAAAAGCGACTGTTTAAAAGCATATAAAATTGAGGAAAATCACGAACCAAATTCCATAAGCCCGCACCTGCGAGGGAATAGTTATCTATCAAATTAAACTTGGCATCAATGCTTCTTAAATTTTCAAACCAGACAATGTGTTGTCTACCGTTTTCGGTGTAGTAGAAGAAGGGCGCTTGTTGGTAATCGTCATATTCTATTTGAGAGTTTGTTGAAAGAGCCAGCTCAACAGCCTGAACAGGGGACAATGAACGTGCCTTTGTGCCTTTTACATAGGGAAGCTCCCAATCGTAGCCGTAAAGGGGGATACCCATTAATATTTTATCGGGTGGTATTTCAGATACTCCGTAGCTTATTACTGCTTCTACGTTAGGTAGGGGAGATACGGGAAGGGGAGGACCGTATGTATATCCCCATTCATATGTCATTAAAAGAGCAAAGTTTGCAGCGTTCCCTAAGCCAAAATAGTCGTGGGATTCATATAGAAGTCCCGGCTGGGTGGAGGAGGTTTTGGGGGCAAGAGATACAAGGGAGTAAAAGCCGTTGGCATTTAATTCTTCCGTAAGCTGAGTTACAAAATTTATATAGCTTTCTCTGTTTTCAACGGGTAAATATTCAAAATCTATGTCAAGTGCTGTATAGCCTTTTTCTTTCATTGTGTTTATTAAATTGTTTATAAGTACGGATTGTAAATCGGGATCGTTTAAAAGAGTACGGGCGAGTTCGTTTGAAAATGTGCCTTCCGATGTTAATGTGGATATAAGCATTGTGGGGGCTACTCCAAAATCAAGTGCAAGCTGTATAAGCTCTTCATCATTGGGGGCTATTAAATCTCCGTTATTTGTAAATCCATATGTAAATATTGTCATAAAGGTAAGGTAGGGCAGTATTCTTATAAGTTTTTCTCTTGAAATTTCGGGATAGGTGTAAGCATTTAAGGTTATGGTTTTTGTGGGGGATACTCCACGGTATGTAATAGCCAAATTTGTGCCTATGGGCAAATTGTCGGAGGTAATGGTTGGATTGTTCCTGAGAATAGAAGCTACGGATACATTGTATTCATCAGCTATTGATGCAAGTGTTTCCCCCTCGGTAACAGTATGGCTTATTTGAGGTATTAAAATAAGCAAGTCCTGACCTACAACAAGGTTATCGGGATTTGTAATAAGGTTTGTATTTATTATAATTTCGGGGGTTATACCGTAAGATGCAGCAATTGAAGAAAGGGTATCACCCTGTTTTACAGTATATATTTCCATTTAATCATCTCCTTTGTGTGAATATATGTGAATTTGTGCTAAATTATTCTAAATCGGTTGCAATAATGTAAATTTGGATTTATAATATTCTTAAATTGTCAAAGTAAGGGAGAATTGTAAAGTGTATAATAAAATAAAAAAATATAAGGCTGAGATTGTTTTTACGGCGGCTTCCGTACTGATATTAGGTGTATGCTTTTACGGAGGCGTCATAAAGCAGGAGAAAAACAGCACGGAGGTTTTAGCGGCTTCAAAGGAGCGGGAAGAAACAAGTACGGAAGCTCTTTTGCAGGCTGAAGCAACAACGGAA
>JAUNPM010000226.1 GCA_030536675.1 Clostridia bacterium
ATTATGCAGAGGTTTCAGCAAGCGGTGAAATTGCCTCATTGCTAATGGGACATACTTATAAGGTCAAAACAGATAATACGAGTATAGGCGCAGTGTTGGCAGACGGAGGTGAAAGCATTACCGTTTCGGAAGATATTGATTCAATTGGTGTAAACATAGACAATGTGGATTATGTAAAGGTAACGGGATATATTACAAGCGAGGATAATGGTTTAAGCTCCGAGAATATTACAAGTCTTACTTTTGTAAATATGGATAATGAAAATGTTACGGGAACGGCAGTTATAAACAGTGACCTTACATATGAAGCAGAGCTTAAGCCCGGAAATTACAATACAATTGCTGAAACCGATAATTTGTATTATACATCAAACAGAGTAACTGTAGGGGAAAACGGTGTTTCAGATGAGGAAGTATATTTTTCAAGAAAAATGTCAAATACGTATTATTTGGCTGATGAAATATCAAATGCAAATACAAGTTTGCAATTTAATAATTTTGTTGCACACAGTGGTACTTCTTCAGTAAGAGGAGGTAACGGCGCCGTAATTACGGTTCCCGTAAAAGGAAAACAAAGAGTCACGGTTGCAGGCTGGTATTCAGGCACGTGGAATATAAATGGCGAAAATTCCGTTACGGCAAATTCTTCATATAATGAAGCACATCCTATTACAAATACTTATGTAACAAACGGAGTTGAAACAAGTGTAAATGTAAATATAACAGGAAGTGATACCGCTTATTTATATACCATAACTGTAGCCGATACAGTTGAATTTAAAAACAACTTAAGTGTGCCGGGAGATTATGACACTGTTTCAAAGGCTGTTAATGCCGTAAAACTTATGGAAAGACCCGATGGAGAAGCGGGACGAGTGACAATTGATTTAAATAAAGATACACAGGAACAGGTGCTTATTGACATTCCTTACATAGGAATAAACGGAAACGGTCATACTGTTTCATGGTATTACGGAACTACGGGAAAATATTATTCAGTTGATAAAAACGGATATTATGACGAAAATCTTTTTAGGGATAAATACGAATTGTCAGGTGTAAATGAAAGTTTGTGGGGCGGAGCAGTAATTGTTAAGGGAGATCATTTTTACGGTGAAAATGTAACATTTAAAAATACGTTTAACTACGAAGTGACGGAAAAGGAAATAAATGACGGAGCTGTACAAACTGTCGGAGGCTCTGAGATCGTAAGAACTCAGGAAACACCTGTTACATCTTACAGTTATAAAGAAAGAGCAAATGCTCTCTATACCGATGCAAATTATATAGAGTGCTTTAATTGTAATATATTAAGCGGTCAGGATACTTTAGGTGTAAACGGTGAAAGACAGGGTACATATGCTTATTTTAAAAATTGTAAAATAGGAGGAAACGTTGACTTTATATGCGGAGGAGGCAATATGTTATTTGATGATTGCCAACTTGAAATATACGGCTACAGTGATTTAAATTATGCGGGATATATAACTGCTGCTCAAGGTACTAAATATCTTTTTAGAAATTGTGAGGTCATGGGAAATAACAACGGCAACGGAGAGCCGCCTAAGGCTTATTATGGAAGACCTTGGACGGGAAGTGCTGATGTAAAGTTTATAAATACTCAAACAAACGGATATATAGTAAATGACGGTTGGGCTGACTGGAGTGACGGAACAACTGCTGAAAGTGTTGAGGGCTTTGGTGAGTATTGCAATATAAACGGGGACAGTGAATTTAAATCATCTTTGATTTTAAAGCAAATGACAAATGAGCAATATAACAGCGTAATAAACAGTATTGAAAGTGAATATTTGGGAGGCTGGACACCTATAAATTATGTGCCCTGTATTGCCGTAAATAATAACGGGAATGCAATTGAAAGCGTTAAAATCAACAATGGCAGTGATCTGCTTATTTATGGTTATGTTAAAGGTGAAGGTATAGAAAATGCCGACAAAATAGGTTTTGTACTTTCAACCTTGGATAATTTATTTATCAAGGAAACCGTTTATACTGACAATAATGTATATGAAAAAATTGAGTATACAAGTGAAGACGGTACTGAAGAAGTAATAAATGCTCCCGACAATACATATCTTTTTGCTTATGTTGTAACTGACATAAATAATGATAGCGAATACAATACGTTATATGTAAGAATTTTGCAGCAGAAGGATAATAATATGATTTACGGAGCCGCAGAAGAAATATATACGGGGACGGAATAATGTTTGGAGGCGACAATATGAAAAAGAGTTATTATACTCCTGAAATTTGTATTTTTAATTTCAGAGCTGTTGATATGATCAATCTTTCTGTTGTAACATCAGCAACAAAAACGGGAGGCTTAAAGCAGGTTTCTTTAATGGATCTGCACAGATAAATAGCGGGGCTGCTGCAAAATATTTTGTTGTTTTGCGGCAGCTTTTTTGTATGTGTTATTAAATTATTGAAATTATTTAAGTGATATGTTATTATTATAGTAATAATTTATATTCAAAGGAGAAATAAACATATGAAACTTTGGGGAGGACGTTTTACAAAGTCTACAGACAGCTTTACAGATCATTTTCATAGTTCAATATCATTTGACAGCAGAATGTATAAAGAAGACATACTTGGCAGCTGTGCTCATGCCGCTATGCTTGGCAAGCAGGGCATAATACCAAAACAGGACGCAGATCTTATTATTGCTACATTAAAGGACATACTTGACGATATTGAAGCGGGTACGGTTACATTTGATGAAAAGGCTGAAGATATTCATATGAATATTGAAACTATACTCATATCAAGAATTGGTGATGTGGGAAAAAGGCTTCATACAGGAAGAAGCAGAAACGATCAGGTTGCTCTTGACATAAGAATGTACTTAAAGGAGCAGATCACGGATATTAAGGGGCTTGTAAAGGAGCTTATAACGGTACTTAACAATATTGCGGAAAAGAATGTAAATACGGTTATGCCGGGATATACTCATTTACAGAATGCACAGCCTGTAACACTTGCTCATCATTTTCTTGCATATGTTGAAATGTTTAAG
>JAUNPM010000227.1 GCA_030536675.1 Clostridia bacterium
TTTTATTTACGTTTATTTTACATTAAATTTAAAATAAATGCCATTAACATATTGCCGAGAATATAAAAATTACTGAAATTTTATCTAATGTTTAAAATAACTATTGTTAAATTCCAAAATTTGTTTTATTATATTAATGTAACATTATAACCTGCAAATTGCAAGGGGAAATGGGAGAGAGGTTCATATTTATGAATAATGTTGATTTGCACACTCATAGTTTGTATTCCGACGGAACTTTTACACCTGATGAGATCGTTAAGTATGCAAATGAAAAGGGGCTGAGAGCAATTGCTCTTACCGATCACGATACTTTAAGTGGCATAAATGAAGCTAAAACGGCGGGAGAAAAATACGGTGTTGAAATTATACCGGGTATAGAGGTTTCAACGGAATATGATGAAACGGAAATACACATAGTGGGATTGTTTGTTAATGAAAATACCGAATTTAATAATGCTCTTAAGGAATTGAGAGAGAGCAGGGAGAAAAGAAATATTCAAATGGTGGAAAAGCTTAACAGAGAAACAGATATTAAGATAAAATATGAAGATGTATTGAAAAGGGTGGAGGGCGGTATAGTCACAAGAGCCCACATTGCAAGAGAAATCATTGACAAGGGATATGCCTCAAGCAATAATGAGGTTTTTGAAAAATATATAGGCAAAGGAAAGCCGGGATATGTTAAAAGAAGTGTTATGGACTGGAGAGATACTTTAAAATATATTATATGCAGCGGAGGACTGCCTGTTTTAGCTCACCCTCTTCTGTACAAAATATCTTCAAAATATCTTGAAAAAATAATTGAGGAGCTTGCAGAAAAGGGACTTGCGGCTGTTGAGGCTTATTATTCAACACATTCACCATCAGATGTGAAGTATGTTAAAAGCCTTTGTGTAAAATACGGATTGAAAATAAGCGGCGGAAGCGATTTTCACGGAAGCAATAAGCCTAAAATAGATCTGGGAACGGGGTATGGCAATTTATGCGTACCTTACAGTGTTCTTGAAGGATTAAAAGAAGAATGTGAAAAAAGGAGGGGCGCTTAAATGTCTAAGAATAAAAGTGAGAACAGACTGATAGCTCAAAATAAAAAGGCTTATCACGATTATTTTATACTTGAAACCTTTCAGGCGGGAATTGCATTGACAGGTACCGAGGTTAAGTCTTTGAGAGCGGGAAAATGCAATTTAAAAGAAAGTTATATACAAATTGAAAACGGTGAGGCAATTATAAAGCAAATGCATATAAGTCCCTATGAGCAGGGAAATATTTTTAATCACGATCCTTTGGCGGACAGAAGACTGCTTTTGCATAAATACGAAATAAATAAACTTATAGGCGCCGTTACAAGAGATGGGCATACTATAATACCTCTTAAAATTTATTTTAAGGGCAGTCTTGTAAAGGTGGATATAGGAATTGCAAAAGGAAAGAAGCTTTATGATAAGCGCCAGGATATTGCCAAAAAAGACGCACAGAGAAGTGCAGAAAAGGAATTTAAGCATAAGCTGCAAATGTAAGTGCTTTTATTAACAATAAATAATATAAACATACTAAGGAGAAAATAATAATGGATTACAAAAAAATTGCTATGGAAAAACACAAAGAATGGGCAGGAAAGATTGAAGTTATTTCAAGAGCAGAGGTAAATAATGCAGATGACCTGTCTGTGGCATATACTCCCGGAGTTGCAGAGCCTTGTCTTGCAATAAAGGAGGATCCCGAAAGGGTTTATGAGCTTACAAGAAAACACAATATGGTAGCTGTTATAACAGACGGTTCTGCTGTGCTGGGGCTTGGAAATATAGGCGGAGTGGCAGGTATGCCTGTTATGGAGGGTAAGTGTGTTCTTTTTAAGGAATTTGCAGATGTTGACGCTTTCCCTATTTGTGTAAATACTCAGGATACAGATGAAGTTGTGAATACCATATATCATATATCAGACAGCTTCGGAGGCATAAATCTTGAAGATATAGGTGCTCCCAGATGCTTTGAAATAGAAGAAAGATTAAAGAAAATGTGCAGAATACCTGTATTTCACGACGATCAGCACGGCACTGCCGTTGTTGTTCTTTCAGGTATAAGAAATGCTCTTAAATTAACGGGAAAAAATGCGGCTGAATGTAAGGTTGTAATGAGTGGTGCAGGTGCTGCGGGAACAGCCATAGCTAAGCTGCTTTTAAAGGCAGGCTTTAAGAATATAGTTATGAGAAATATTGACGGTGTCATATCAAGTGACAAGACATATGAGGATCCTTCACTTACGGAGCTTGCAAACTTAACAAATCCAAATAAGGAGGACGGAACTCTTGGGGATATAGTTAAGGGTGCCGATATTTTCATTGGTGTTTCTGCTCCAAACATATTAACCGGTGAAATGGTAAGGACAATGAATAAGGACGCAATTATATTTGCTATGGCAAATCCAAACCCTGAAATACTTCCCGATGTGGCTATTGAGGCGGGAGCAAGAGTTGTGGCAACGGGACGTTCCGATTATCCAAATCAGATAAACAACGTTCTTGCTTTCCCCGGAATATTTAGAGGTGCTCTTGATGTAAGGGCAAGTGAGATAAATGAGGAAATGATGCTTGCGGCTTCAGACGCAATAGCTAAGCTTGTTACGGAGGATGACATTAAAAAAGGGATCATTATACCTTCCGCTCTTAATAAGAATGTGTCAAAGGATATTGCCGCAGCTGTAGCAGAGGCAGCAAGGAAAACAGGAGTTGCTCGTATATAATTTAACAGACGATCAAGGTGTATATGCAGAAATATTTTAAATAAAATGAAATAATATTGTAATAGTATTATTGGCTGTAATGTGGTATAATATAATAATAATAACTGAAATTAAAGGCTTTTACATTTATTTTGTTAAAATTAACCTAAAAGTAACTTGACTGTAACAGTATTGTAACATTGATGGTGTATACTATATATGGTAAATGATATGTGGAATGTTACCATATATTCTTATTTATTTTCGGACGGAGGATGCTGATATTATGACAAAGATATTATTAACGCTTT
>JAUNPM010000228.1 GCA_030536675.1 Clostridia bacterium
GTCTTTACCTGCCTCAGACAAATTATCATTTTCTCCTCCTAAAAGACCGGACTGATCAAGGAGAGTTTCTCCTATCGGTCCTGCATTTGACATATGGTCGCCAAACATTATAATAACAGTTGGCTCATCAACCGTTTTAAAATAATCGATCAACTCTCCAAGTGCCAGATCCGCATAATGCAGTCCCGTAGCCAGATCCTCTATTGAACCTTGAGTACTTTCCTTAAAACTGCTGTCATTAATAGGAAAAGCCTTGTCAGCGTCCAAAAGATTTTCCCAATAGCCCCCATGATTTTGCATAGATACGGACAAATTGAACCACGGAGAATTTGATTCTTGTTTATGCTTTTCATATTCCGATATTATTTTTTCTGTCAGTGCGTGATCTGAAATATATCCTCTCATTCTGTCAGTGTCTTCATCAAAATCCTCTTCCCACAAAGTTTTATCAAATTCCATATATTCATAAGCAGTGCTCCTGTTATAATTAGTCTTTTCAAATGGGTGTATTGCAAGACTTTCGTATCCCTTGCTTTTAAGATAGCTGTTTATTGAGAAAAATTCGGGACGCATACACCTCTGATAAGGCATATATTCAGACGGAAGATATGCCACAGAAAAGCCTGTAAGCATTTCAAATTCCGAATTTACAGTGCCTCCGTTATAAACATTTGTAAGAAGCTCTCCCGTTACGGAAGTTTTTTGCAGCTCCCTGTAAGTAGGAAAAATTTCTTCATCAAAGCCAAGCTCTTTGACCCTTGTAATATCCCAAAAGGATTCACTCATTATTACAATTATGTTGGGTTTAACCGTATCTTCTTTTTCAGACAAGCTGTTTATATTATTATATATTACCTGCATATTTTCCTCATTGTAGTTTTCGGGAACCTCTAAAGGTATCAAATATTGCATACTTTCGGAAAAAGCAGTCACAAACCCCTTATCAAGATAATACTCATTAGCTTCAAACAAATTAACTCCCGCATTTAACAATGATGTTCTAAAGAAAACCGTAATAAGAAATCCTGATACTGCAATAGTACATATTCTTGAAATCGTTCCTATGCCATTATTTTTTGACAATTTTTTTACCAAAATTACAACAGCCGCAATAACCGCCGCAAATAATATCAGCATAAATATAAAACCAAATGAGGGTATCAATTTAAATCTTGAAACAACAGAAGCCGCCACTCCTATTAATGTAAAATCCCAAGGCAATAAAGGTACATCTCTGAATTGAATTTTAAAATAGCTGACAGTTAATAATACGGCAAAAACCACAGACAATATTAAAAAACTTCTGTAATTTTTATTTAATATCATACCCAAAATAAGATTTAAAAGTACAATTACCGTAAACCCGTCAAAAAAATTGTCACTGTAATTTCTTATCCATATAAATGTATCAATAAAGCTCTCTCTTTGTATAAACGATATAAAAACATACAGCACAAAAGAAAAGGCAATATTTATATTTATAAATTTAATAAATTTGAAAACCACCTTAGCTTTTTCGCTTTTTTTATTGATCACACAGCTTATCAAAAAGGCAGCTATAAACAATAAAGCTAAAGTACCATAGGAGCTGTATGGCACAATCAACGGATTTGTTTTATACAAAGCCCTGTCACTTTCCCATTTGCAATTTTTATATGCATCTACTCTGTCAACAGTCTTGCCGTTAATTCCAACATCAAAAATGCCCGAACCGACTTCTTCCACATATTCTATTTCAATTGTTCTCACATTTTCAAGAGGAATACTTATTTCAGACGGTTTAGTTAAATTATAGGCATATATCATATGATTTATGCCGTCATATTCCCAGCCGTCTTTTAAACTTATTTCAGACAGATCATAGTTCGCTCCATTTACTATAATGTTTGTTATTCTCACATTATCGGCAAGAGCTCTTCCGCTCTTCTCAGCTGTGGCATTAATTGTAAGCTCTGCATTTTTCATATATAAATTATTAAATACAGGCTGCTGAAGTGCCGTAAACACAATAACAAACATAAGAGAAATAAATATGCCGCCGTTTAAGGCATTTACATATTCTTTAAATCTTAATTTTTTAAATTTTAACTTTATATTTTTATAATTAAAGGCAAATACCAATACAATACCTGCAAGTCCTATGAAAACAAAAAATATGCTCCCCCATTTAAACAAATCACTTTTAAAATACGTAAGTCCATAATCCTTTGTAATACTTGTCCATTCCGTATCCGAATACAGATCAATATTTTCGGCAAGCTCTCCGTTAATATATATCTCCGCTGTACCCGAGCCAAGCTCAGATGCAAATTCAATGCTTAAATTTTCAGCATCTCTTAACTGAAAAGTTGCCTCAGACTCTTGCGTAACATTATAGCAGGTCAAAAGATGATTTTCTTCGTCGATATTCCAGTCACCGTTAAGGGTAACTTCTCCGAAATCTATAACATCTTCTATATCGGTTCCTCTATCCGCCGTAATAAGAGAAACCCTTACATTATTCCCCAATGAAGCAGCATTTTTTTCACCTGTAGCCACAATACTGACTGTGGCTACTCTTCCCGGTGTATAATAATTTATAACCATTCCCGTTAATATACAGATTATGCATATTACTAAAACCGCTGCGGACAATTTTTTCTTTTTATTTAAATTATCCTTTTCATTGACATTAAAATCATTCATTAACAATCTCCTCCGGGTCTGCCGAAAAACATATGCTTTATTTTAACAAGAGTTCTGAGTACCTTCGGCTTTCTGTTCAATATATCTATTATATACAGCTTAAAAAGCTGCGGATCAAAAATAATATATGCAAAAGCTCTTGTTATTCTGCTGTGTCCAGATACGACCTCTTCAAGCATATCTCTTTTCGTTATTGCATTTTTAGCCCCTTCATTTACAGGGAGGGTAAGTAAATAGCTTTTTATAAATTCGTATATATTTATATTATCCCTTGATCCGTACACAAGGTCCTCAAAATAAGACGCCTTGAATATCTGTCTGTCAATA
>JAUNPM010000229.1 GCA_030536675.1 Clostridia bacterium
ATTTTAGGTCACAGAGCAGATACAATTACATTAACAAAACAATCATTATATAAAATAATAAATCAAATTTTGTTAAGTGTTGAAGATCTGCACAGCATAAATATTATACACAGAGATATAAAGCCTTCAAATATTATAGTCACCAAAGAGTATAAGGCATATTTGATTGATTTTGGAATAGCCAGATTCTATTCCGATACACAGGATACGGATACAACTCAATCGGGAACAAAGGGCTTTGCTTCTCCTGAGCAGTATGGATTTCGGCAAACTGATTTTCGCTCTGATATATATTCCATTGGTAAAACCATTGATGCCTTTGTCAAGTCTAATAATATTAAATGCAGATTAAAGAAAGTAATATCAAAATCAATATCATTTGACCCGAAGGACAGATACAGCTCCGTATCGGCACTTAAAAAGGCAATCAATACAGAGAGATTTTCCGTTGAGATATATGTGTTATCGGTTGTTGTTTTGATTTTGGTATTAATTTGTTTTTGTAAACAAATCAATACCAAAACCATTAATAATGAAAAAAATTTAAGTTTGGCCGAAACTACGGTTAATGTTATTAATCCCGAATCCGAAACAACTACCGCTAATAAAATAATTGTTGAATCTACAGAAACAACAACTGCTGTTGAAACAACTACAGTTACCAATACAGTCGAATCACCTGTACCGACAGCCAAACAATCGACAATTGCTAAATCGTATACACAGACTGACGTAAATAATAAAAGCAGTTCAGAGGAAACAGAGGTATTGGAAGTTAAAAATACAAATATACTTAAATACAAAGATGACTGCTTTTACTTTAACGGACTGAATGTTCCTGATAATACGGATTTTATGGAGGTTCTGGGAAATGAATCTTCAAAAAACTGTACTATATTTATAAATAACACTTATGTTACAGTTGAATGTGTTAAAAACGGCTCCAAGCTTATGGTTAATTTAAGTGATGATGTAGGGCATAGCTGTACTTTATCAATGAATTTTACGGAAGAGGAGCTGAAAAGTTCCGATTTTCCTGATGACCATAGTTTTAATGCCTACGTATTTTTCTTTGATTACAACAATGACGGCAATACTGATATTTTTGTAAACTTTACGGATGCCGCTCAGCCGCTTAATGACAGTGGCAAACCGATATTTATTGATTACGGAAGCGGCTCTGTGCCATATGTGGTATGGAACCGTAATAAACTTAAGCTGGCAGAGCATAATGCAGAAAATGGATTTTACATATACGGAGAAACTATGTCTACTTATGCACAGCATAAATTTACAGTCGGAGGTAATTTTACAGCTTCTATATTTTGTGATGAATATTTAACTTACTATAAACCTCATAACGGAATTATAACCGAAGAAAATCAATAAACAAAATGCACCTTTTACAGGTGTATTTTTTATGTTAGCCATATGTTTATTATACATTTAAAATGTACTTAAATCAAGTACATTTTGAAATTTTTACAGTATTATTTGTTATAATATATAAAAACGAAATTGAGGTTGAGCTATGACAGATAAAAATAAACATATAGGCTTAAGATGTTCGGACGAGGTTTTAAATAAACTTAAATATATTTCAGCCTATGAAGGACGCTCTATTAATGGAGAAATTTTGTATCTTATTAATCAGGAAATAAGAAGATTTGAAAGTGAAAACGGGACAATAAATATAGGGGACAAGTAAATTTTTATATGGACCGAATTTTGTTTGGAAATTCGGTCCATATAATTTTTTATTTAAAGAGAATTATTTGATATTAATACTGCACAGCCAAATTCCGCACAGAATAGCTGTACAAACAATCCCTTGTTTGGATTATAAAAATATATGTTTATTGAATCAGTATCATCATTAAAAAATGTTGAATCATATACCTTATAGCCGTTTTCATTTAACATAGAAGCATATTCATAAAGCCAGTTTACACATCTAAAGTCACCTGATCCTGTAGCGGTAACAGGTGTAGTGTAATAATATATAGTACCACCTAAGGCATATTCTTTGCTTGTCATTGTTGCTCCCGTTACCTCTGAAAAGTCGGGAATATTGCTGTTTGATGAATACATATTGCTGTAAGCAAAGGTGTTGACGGTTAATACAGCTGCAAATGCTATTGTCATAATTAATGCTGAAATCTTTTTATACATAATAATTAACTCCTTTATTTTTTTATTATTCTGTTATTTTGTTTAGGTTTTTAAAAGTTATTGTTTGATTCCTTTTTTCATAAATTTTCTCCGTTTATTGATAATATACTGCATCTAAAAATCCATTTATATCAGCAGTTTCTGTATAAGTTTTGTCGCCTGCACTAAGTGATTTTAGTTCAAAGTTTTTTCCGTCTACCTCAAAACAAATTGTTGCAGTTACATTTTCTCCATTCTTTGTACATTCACCACTGCAATATACATATTTATCACTATTTAGAGTGGACCAAGTGGCACCATAAAAGAAGAATGAATCTAAAGCCTCTCCAATTTTTTTTGAAGGATAACTTGGAAGTGTACCGTTTTTAACTAAATCTATATTAGCATTTTCAGTATTTTCTGATGCAGCAGCTTCCTCTTTAGAAGTGGATTCAGTTCCTTCACTGCCTATGCCGTTGCCGCAGGCACACAGAATAGCTGCCATTACTAAAAATGAAAATGTTAGTTTTAATTTATTTTTCATATTTTTACACCTCTTTTAACTATGTTTTTTTGATGTCAATTTTTTACTGCGAATTTAAAATTTTCATTATTTTTAGCAGTGTAGTTATTTAAGCTTTTCTTGAATTTTTTCAAGCACTTGATTTGTTTTAGCTGTGTTTTCAATAATTGAAGCAAAGCCCATAAGCATAAGCTTCCAGAAATAAATTATTATTATTGCTATAATGAGTACTATTGCAGTAGTTAAGATCGTAGTTACTTTTACAGATGTTTCCATATAATAAGGATCTAAACTTATTACAGGGATCATAGTTAATAGAAAAATTATAACACTG
>JAUNPM010000230.1 GCA_030536675.1 Clostridia bacterium
ACAGGAAGTATTTCTCTTTTAACTATATGTATTTGGTTTTGTATATTGATACTTATTTATAAGGCATTTATGCATAAAGCATATTTAATTTGGACAGCTCCCCTGCTTTTATCTGCTCTTGTTATTTTAAATATAAATAAATACAGTGGCTTTGAGGCTGAATTTTTATACGTGGGTCAAGGTGACTGTGCTGTAATAAAAGATGAAAACAAGTGTTATATTATGGACGCAGGCAGCAGCGAATATAAAAGCTATGGTCAGGTACTTCTTGATGATCTTAAATATGAAAACATAAATAAAATAGACGGCATATACATTTCCCATATGGATTATGACCATATGGGCGGGGTTTTGGAAATTGCCGATAAAATACCAATAGATAATATTTATATTTCAAAATATTCTATTCACAATGAAAATTATGATTTGCTTCTGACTGCTGCTCATAATAACAATATTAACATAATATATACAGATGAAAGCTACAATGAATATATAACTAAAAATACCTTTGTTGAGTTTATTTATTCGGATAAAAATGCCGATAATTTAAATAATAATTCCGTTGTTTACAGGGTATCTCATAATAATAAAAGCATTTTGTTTACGGGAGATGTTGACAATACAACAGCAGATGAAATTGCAAAAAGCTGTAATGTAAAAGCTGATATACTAAAAGTCCCTCACCACGGCTCAAAGGACTCCTTTTCATATGATTTTGTAAAGGCGGTTGCACCTGTGGCAGCTCTTAATTCCGCAGGACACAACAACATTTACGGACACCCCTCTTCCGAAACTATAGAGGGCTATAATAATTTAAATATACCGTTTTTTACAACAGACTACAACGGTATGATAAAAATAAGAATATGTGATGATACTATTAAATATAAATTAATAAATACAAAATTTAAGGAAATAAAAAACTCTTGAATAAAAGAAAAGCCGATAAATGTTTAAGCTATAAACAATTATCGGCTTTTTAATCTCATTGATTAAAAAGTAAATGTGTGCAGCATTTTGACCCACTTGGGATCAAAATGATTAACAATTTCACTATGTCCTATATCCATTTTTTCAATTTCTTTCATATCATTATCGGAAAGTGAAAAATCAAATACATTAAAGTTTTGTATCATTCTATCTTCGTGTACCGTTTTGGGAATTACAACGACACCCCTCTGAATATTCCAGCGCAAAGCAACTTGTGCCGCTGATTTATTATACTTTTCACCAATTTTAACAAGAGTAGTATTATTGAAAAAATCACGCAATCCCTCGTTAAAAGGTGCCCACGCTTCGGGAACGACGTTATATTCTTTCATTGTGTCAAGATTTAATTTCTGCTGAAAAAACGGATGCATTTCCACTTGATTTATCATAGGCTTTATTTCAAAGGTTTCACAGATATCAGCAAGTATATGAGGATAACAATTTGCCATTCCTATAGCTTTCACTTTGCCCTCTTTATAAAGCTTCTCCAAGCCTTTCCATGCATTTATGTAATCTCCCATAGTTTGATGAAGCAGTATTAAATCAATATAATCCACTCCAAGTCTTTCCATAGATAAATTTGCGGCTTTAATTGCTCCGTCATAAGAAAAATCCTTTATCCACAGCTTTGTTGTTATAAAAATTTCTTCTCTTTTTATTCCGCTTTCTTTGATCGCATCTCCCACAGCTTTTTCGTTCATATATGCCTGTGCGGTGTCAATTGATCTATAGCCTATTTTAAGTGCACTTAAAACGGCATTTTTAGCATCCTCATATTTGGGAATTTGATATACGCCGAAACCAAGCATAGGTATTTCTACACCATTGTAAAATTTTCTGTATTCCATATTTTATCTCCTTTTTTTAAATTTTAAAAATTTTTTATTATTTTAGTCATCTGTATGAACATCAAAAGCACCTAAAAGGAACTCTGCAACTCCGGGAGCGTCGGGATTATGACATCCTTTGCCTTTGTCAAGTCTGCGAATTTCGTTCATTTCCTCTTCTGTTAATTCAAAATCAAAAATCTCCGTATTACTCTTTATTCTTTCGGGATTTACAGACTTGGGGAAAACAATTACTCCCTCCTGCAATTCAAATCTTAAAATGATCTGCCCTGCATTTTTATTGTGATTTTCAGCAATTTTAGTTATAACAGTATCTGATAACATATCTTTGTTTCCCTGACCGAGAGGTCCCCAGCCTTCTGTCACTACACCTACTTCCTCCATAATTTTCCTTATTTCCTTCTGCTGATAATAAGGGTTAAATTCAATTTGGTTTACAGACGGCATTGTATTAAATTGGGGAACAAATTTATTCCAAATTGTTGGAGTCATATTGCTTACGCCAATAGAACGGATTTTCCCTTCTGCCTTTGCTTCCTCCATAGCTTTCCAAGCACCTGCAACATCACCATATGGCTGATGTATAAGATACAGATCCATATAATCTACACCCAATTTTTTAAGAGATGTTTCAATTCCTTTTTTTGCACCTTCATAGCCATAATCCTGAAGCCAAAGTTTGCTTGTTAAAAAGATCTCTTCTCTGTCAATTCCGCTTTCAGCTATAGCTTTGCCTACTTCCCTTTCATTAAAGTAGGCGGCAGCAGTATCAATGTGGCGTATTCCAATGTCAAGTGCCTCTCTGACTGCCTTGTATGTGCTTCCGTCGGCAGGAATTTGGTAAGTTCCGAAGCCATAAACAGGAATTTCAACACCGTCGTTTAATTTTACGTTTTTTATTTGGTTCATAATATCACTTTTCCTTTCATAATAAATATTCCTTTAATAGCGTGCTTAAATATATCTTACAAAATGTTTTGGTTCGTTCCTCAAAGCTGTATGAGCCGCTGCTTAATGCCCAGCATAGCATTTGTCCGTAAAGCAAATCGGTTATGGTATTTGAAATATCTTCAATAGGAGTATCTTGCTTCAATTCTTTATTTTCTGTTCCCGCTTGTATAAGCTCTTTTACGGCTGATATATC